>NZ_JAWUZH010000015.1:0-47484 GCF_036281795.1 Francisella sp. 19S2-4 | reverse complement strand
CAAATTTATTATCACTACCAAGCGACTCTTCTAAGCCTAAAAAGAAAAAATCCATAAAAATTAAAATACTAATATCTATAACATCTGTATTTTACAAAATATATCTAACAATTTGGGATATTAATTCAACAGTCTTTTAAATATAGATAATTTAATAAAAAAATATTAAAAAAATTACCTAATTATATCTTACAGTAAGATTTTAGATCTCTTAAAGTGATTATAAAAAAGCAAAAAAATAGCTGTATAAAGCTATTTATCTAGCAAATATTATTGATAGACTGAACTCTGGTAGATTTATTTAAATCAAATTAAAAGAGGTAAGATAATTATGAAACAAACGAAAGGGTATGTATATATTATAATGATTCTTGGTGCTTTAGGAGGTATCTTGTATGGTTATGATATAGGTGTAATGAATGCAGCAGTAATTTTTATAAATAAAGAGATAATAATGTCTCATGCTCAAGAGTCTCTACTTCTAGGTTCTGTTCTTGGTGGAGGAGCTTTAGCTACTTTATTTGCAGGTAAGGTATCTGACTTTATTGGTAGAAAGGTCTCTATTTTAATATCGTGTGTGATCTTTATACTAAGTACATTTATTATTATGAATGCACATGGTTATGATAGTTTATTAATTGGAAGATTAGTGCAAGGAATAGCAGTAGGTATTGTTACTATAGTTATTCCTTTATATATTGTAGAAGTTATACCAGAAAACCTTAGAGGTAAGGGAATTGCCTTATTTCAGCTAATGCTTACACTTGGCATAGTTGGTGCTGGGTATGTAGGATATGAATTTACTAAATGGTTTCCTAGTAATGGCCATTGGAGAGATATGTTTGGGACATCTATGGTGCCTGCAATTATTCTTTTAATCGGCGGAGTAATATTTTTACCAACATCATCTAGATGGTTATTTATGAAAGGAAAAGCTGAAAAAGCAAAAATTAATCTTTGTAAAATATATAGTGAAAGTGTAGCTGAGCAAGAGTATGAGAAAATAAAGAAAAGTATCGGTGATGGAGCTACATTCCAAGATTTCTTAGCAAGTTTTAAGGATAAGAAAGTTGTAATACTTTTTGTATCAGTAGCGTTAATTGCTATGTTACAGCAGCTAACAGGAATTAATACATTTTTACAATATAGTGCAAGTCTACTAGTCCAATCTGGTTTGACAGCTTCAACAACCGCAGTATTTAGCTCTACAGCAATAATGTTAATTAACTTTATTGTAACTATTATTGCTTTATTTTTAATTGATTATGCTGGAAGAAGACCGTTAGTTTTATTTGGAACTTTTGTAGTATTTTTAGCATTAGCTTTAATGGCAATATGCTATTATGCTTTAGGTGCTAGTTCTTTAAAAGGCTATTGTATGTTAATACTTCTATGTCTATTTATAATAGGCTATGCTGTAGGTCCTGGTGTGTGTATTTGGGCTTTATTATCAGAGCCACTTCCAAATAAAATGAGAAGTGTGGGGATGTCGATTGCTCTTTTCTTGAATTCTGGAATGTCATTCTTATATGGTTCTTTATTTTTACCATTATCAGCACATATTGGTTTTGCAGGTTTATTTGTTATAAGTGCTATTTCTGCATTGATATACCATATTCTTGTTAGAAAAAATATTCCAGAAACTGGTAATTTATCTCTAGAAGATATTGAGAGTAACTTATATAAAGCATAAGAGGATAGTATAATGTTCATAACTGATGAAGATGTAATCAAATTTAAAGAAGAAGGTGTAGTAATAAAGAAGCTTTTTTCTGAAGAGCAAGTAGAGAAGCTTAAAAAAGCTGTTTATGATTCTTTTATTCCTGAGTATGTTAAGAAAGAAAAAAAAATGGCAAATATTCAATTTTTGCAACCAAGAAATAGAGTAGATGCTTTACAAGAAGTTGCTGCAAATAAAGATATTCTAGAGGCTTGCTCAAAATTACTAGAGGGTGGCGAGCCCGTGATTGGAGGAGCTTCACTTTTTTATGGAGAAAAAGGAATAGAATATATTCAGGGTTGGCATAGAGATTTACTCCATGTTCCTGAGGATGAAATAGATGATTTTTGGTTTACAAAAGATTATCATCATAATAATGTACAAATAAATATAGCTTTAAATCATGATGAAAATCTTTGGTTTATTAGAGGCTCTCATAATCGCAAATTTACTGAAGAAGAAAAGAAAATCTTTGGTGATTCAAAAGTAATGGCGGATGTTAAATATAAAGATTTACCAAATGCAGAAAAAGTAGTTTTAAAACCTGGAGAAGCAGCATTTTATAATAACAATGCTCTACATAAAGGTTATGCAGGAACTTTAAAATCTGATAGGATGGTTGTTCATTTAGGTTATCATTCGAATAAATATGATCCGACATTTAACTTTTGTGTGATAAATCATCATGAGTTTACACCAGAATATTTAAATAGTTTGTCAAAAGGTGTTGAAAAATTATTACAAAATCATATCCTTGATAAGGAGCAACATCCTGAAGTAGAAAGGTTTTACCAATTACATCAGCAATTTATAAATAGTGCATTTGAGACAAAGGAGAAATAGAGTAATGAAGGAAGTGCGGTGGGGAATTATCGGTTGCGGTAAAGTCACTGAGGTTAAAAGTGGACCAGCTTTTTATAAAGTAGAAGACTCTAAATTAGTCGCTGTGATGAGAAGAGATATTGAATTAGCTAAAGATTATGCTAAAAGACATAATGTACCTAAATATTATGATAATGCCGATGATTTAATCAACGATGATGAAATTAATGCTGTTTATATAGCAACACCACCTTCCTCTCACAAAGAGTATACTATAAAGGCAGCAAAAGCTGGCAAAGCAGTATATGTCGAAAAACCAATGGCAATGAACTATCAAGAATGCTTGGAAATGATAGCTGTTTGTAAAGAAAATAATGTACCATTATACGTGGCGTATTATAAAAGATCATTACCGAGGTACCAAAAAATAAAATCATTAATACATGATGAAAAAGTTATAGGTAATCCACGCTTTGTGAATTGTGTGCTTTATGATCCTTTTGAAAAAAGATACCAAGATCCAGAAAATTTACCATGGCATGTGATTAAAGAAATCTCAGGAGGAGGACTCTTTATGGATGTTGGTTGTCATACTTTAGATATTTTAGATTATCTCTTAGGTAAGATAGTTGGTATAGAATCACAAGTGACAAATCAAATTAATAAATATCCAGTTGAAGATAGCGTAGCTATTAGTTTTTCTTTTGAAAATGGTGTCGTAGGAACAGGTATTTGGAATTTTAGTAGTTATACCAGATACGATAATATAGAAATAATTGGAGATAAAGGTAAGATAAGTTTCTCAATGTTTGGAGAAGGACCTATAAAAATTGAGACAGAATCTCAAACACAAAGCGTTTCTTTAAAGCATCCAGAAAATGTTTCTATCGATATGATTGAAGATGTTGTTAATTCAATATTAGATAATAAAAACCATACACCATCTTCAGCAAAAATCTCTGCAAGAACAAATAAGTTAATTGATAAAGTTTATAGTTGTTAGTTTTTATATAAAAATATTCTAAAGAATTTTTATTTCTCCACACCAGCAACATAATATATCACAACCATCTGGGCCAGAGGTTACAGAGTGCTCTGATTTAATAGGATTAATAAAAAAATCTCCAGTATTGAAACTACCTCTTTCATCATTCATGGAGCCTTTTATAACATATACCCACTCTACATCTGGATGAAGATGTTTTGCTAATTTTGCATTAGGATCTAAGCGAATAAAATCTATTTGAAAATTTCTATTTTCATCTCTAGCTAAGAGCTTTTTTGAAACCCCTTCTTTAAAAGCCTCAACTGTTATATCTTTTACATTTATTTTCATGTTATTAACTTATTTCAAAATCATATTTAGATTATATGGAAATTATAAAATAGTATCTATAAAGTTTATCAGTGTTATGTTAATTAAGTTTTAGAGATAAAAAAGAATTAAAAAGTTACAAGAAATTTAAAAAATACTCATTGATTCACACATCATTACAAAGCAACAAATACAAATTATTAGAGTAATTATATTAAACTGATATTTTTTTGTCGCTAGAGAAATGACTAACCAACTTAACATTCCCCAAATAATACCTTGAGATATTGATAGAGTTAAAGGCATTAATGCAATAGTTAAAAATGCTGGAACTGTTTGTGAAATATCATCCCATTCTATAAATCTAACAGAGCAAAGCATATGACTACCAATAACAACTAATGCAGGAGCAACAACAAACATAGGTACCATCTCTACAAGAGGTGACAAAAATAGAAATGGAATGAATAGTATTCCAACAGTTATTGCCACTAAACCACTTCTTCCCCCTATAGAAATACCAACAGCAGATTCAACATAAACTGAGGATGGAGATGTTCCAAACAATCCTGAAAATAATGATGAGAATGAGTCAATAAGTAAAGATTCTCTCATTCTAATAGGGTTGCCATTTTTATCTAAAGTGTTAGCTGTACTAGCTAGTCCAACTAAAGTTCCAGTACTATCAAAAATATTTATAAATAAAAAAGAAAATATTGCAGGAATAGCAGCTAATTTTAAACTGCCAAGCCAATCTATTGAGAAAAATAAAGAAAAATCAGGCATAGAAAAGATATGGTTAGGAATTTCCATAACAGTAGCTGTATCTAATAATCTACCAAAAGGTAGAGATAGTAAGCATCCAACAAAAATCATAATTAGCATGGCAGTTTTAACTTTTCTGGCTGTTAGAATAATTAATAAAAATAGACAAATTATAAAAATTCCAGTTTGAATAGAAATAGGAGCAATGTCTAATAGTGATGATGGAGATTTTTCAATAAATCCTGCGTTATAAAAACCAACTAAAGCAATAAAAATGCCAATTCCTGCACCGATACCATTTTTTACTCCTGCTGGGATAGCATCTAATATTTTTGCGCGAATATTAAATACTGCAAGTAACACAAAAATTACTCCTGACCAAAATACAGTTCCTAAGGCTGTTTGCCAAGGTATATGCCAAATGTCCACGATTGTGTAAGTGAAAAAGACATTCATCCCCATTGCAGGAGCGACAGCATATGGATTTTTTGCATATAAACCCATAGCTATTGATGATAAAGCTGAGATAGCAACAGTACTTGTTACAATTGCACTAGCAGGCATGCCAGTTTGACTTAATATTTTTGTATTAACAATGATAATGTAAATCATCGTTAAGAAGGTTGATAAACCTGCTATGATTTCTGTTTTAAGAGAGATATATTCATTGCCAAATAGTTTTTTCATTAGGAGTTCCACGTTAAAATAATTGATAGCAAACGTAAGTTAGTATTTTGGTTATATATTACTCATTAAAATCTGGTGTAAGAGCAGATCTTCTTTTATGATGACTACGGTTATGCCAAAAGCTTATTCTTTCTAAAGCTTTTTCAGAGACCTTTTTACCATCTAAGAAGTCATCAATCTCTTTATATGTAACTCCCATTTCATCTTCATCTGTTTGACCTTGCCATAGTCCAGCTGATGGAGCTTTATTTAAAATGTTCTCAGGAACTTCTAAATATTTACCAAACTCGAAAACTTGAGATTTTTTTAAATTAACAAGTGGAAGAATATCTGCAGCACCATCTCCAAATTTTGTAAAATATCCCATATACCATTCACAAGCATTATCAGTACCTATAACTATACGATTATTTTGTTGTGCATATGCATATAAATACATCATTCTAAAACGTGCCTGAGCATTGCCTTTTATTACATGTTGACGATTGTTGTCAGAATTTGTGAAAGTTCCTGTGGATTCTAGAAATGTTTCATATACAGGCTGGATAGGGACTATGAAATAGGGGATATTTAGCTTGTCTATAAGCTCTATAGCATCATGCATATCTTGATCTTGATTATTCTTTGAAGGCATTATTAGAGCCGTTACAGGAAGATTTGTTCTGACAGCTAGTGAAGCAGCTACAGCTGAGTCTATTCCTCCACTGATTCCAATTACAAAACCCTCTGCAGGATAATCTAAACAGCTTTTTTTAAGCCAAGCTATCATTTTTTTTGAATAATTTTCTATATCAAAATTTTTTACAATGTTCATTTTATATCCTTTAATTAATTTACTAAAACTAGCCTATCAGAATTAATTTTTTTTCTACCTACTTTAGCTTGAGGAGTATTATTTAATTCAACGCAGTCACCAGTGAAACCAATATTTACTTTTAATAAAGAACTTCCAATACCATATATATCTACAGGAATATTTTCATCATTAAATTTTTTTACTTTATTATAATCAAAATTTCCAGATGCTATAATTTTTACGTGTTCAAAGCCTTGTTGATCAAAAGATTTTCTTAGAGCTTTTATTAGTTTTGGACTTACTCCTTTATTATTAGGATCATCTATTTGATCTTTATTTTTTAAAAAGTATTTATCAGTTATATTTGGAGATGTATCTACTCGTACTGCAAAAAGCTTATTACCAAATTTCTCAGCTACTGCAAGTGAGTCTGCGATCACATCATTATTATAATCGACTAAAGCAATCAGAGGCTCATCAGGAAAAGCATTTACATATGCTTGACAAGCATTTATTAGGTTACCATTGAAGCTTTGTATTAATGCATGAGGCATAGTTCCTACACCTGCTTGACCAGTCCATAGACCCATCGCATCAGTTGCAACTTTGGTAATTCCTCCTATATTTACAGCATATCCATCACCTGGTTGAGTCAGAAATATATCTTCTCGATCACCCATAAATATTATTTCTTGGTTTTGTTTAAGTAATTTTGTATATCTATATGCATTTGTAGCTAAGCTTGTTCTTCTCGCTAAAATACCATCAATTATTCCTTCGAGAAGTCCAAAATCTTTGTATTTTCCTTTTATTGTTAGTACAGGTTCAAAGGCAGAAATTTTATCACCATCATTTAAAGCTTTAATTTCTAGAGTATGATAGTTTGACGCGAATTTCTTAATTAAAGCTAAAGATTCATCAATACCACAAAGTATTACTTGATCATGACGTTGAAAAAATTGTATTAAAACAATATCAGATGAGTTTTGTAGGATCTTTTGAGTTTTAATAAAATATTTTGCCGAATAAATACCGGTTGATATCTTAGGGTCTAATTGAAATGTTTTATCAGTAAGTCTAGCTATTTTACCTGATTTTTTTAGTATAAATTCATGCTCTGTCATGATAAGTATTAAATATATTCTAGATATGAAATAATTATATCACTCTTTATATAGCCTGTTGATAAGATAAGTTTTTATTTAGAGAACGCAGGGTTATCCATATGAGGTTTATCATAATTATCAACATTGTATCCAGCTCCTAGAGACTGGTATAGGTTTGAGACACTAATCAAAGATTTTAATTTAGCTTGATTAGCTTGCATTTGTTGATTAAGAACATTGATGTAAATTCCTAAGTATTGAGCTTTACTAATTGCTCCTAATTGGTACTTTCTTAGAAGTATTTGTTCTTGTTTTCTTGTTGAATCTAAAGAGTTCATTTGCTTCTCATAATTTTTCTTATCAGCTACTCTTTGTGATAAATCATTATCAACATCTTCAAATGCTTTTTGTAAGGTATTAATATAATCATAATATGCTTGATAGAATTGCGATTTAGCTTTATCACTGTCTGCCATGATACTTAGGTTAAATATCGGTACTGCTGCAACAGCTTCAGCTGCCCAAGCCCAAGCATTCATTGTTGCAAGCTGTCCAATAGCTAGAGTAGCATTACCAAACGTACCAGTTAAATCAATACTTGGGAAGAATTGCGATCTTGCTAAACCAATATTTGCATTTGCTATTTTTAGTTTATATTCTGCAATAGCAATATCAGGTCTATTTTCTAATACTTGTGATGGCAGGTTTACAGGGTTTTCAACATTAGCATTTATCTGATCAAGAGTTCTCACTGTAGATATTTGGCCAGGGTTTCTACCAGTTAAAATCTTAAGGGTATTATTAAAGTGAGTAATATCATTCTTAATAGTAGCAACTTTACCTTTTTGAGCTTCTAATTGTTGTTTAATAAGCTCAGGAACTAAAGGTGAACTTGCTCCTAGTTGATGTTGGCGCTCAGCATAGTAATATAATATTTGCATCTTATCGACAAGTTGAGATTGAAGCTCTAGCTGTTCTTTAGCTGTTATTAGAGAGAAATAAGCTCCTGTAACTTGAGTAATTATTGCTAAGCGAGTAGCATTAAGAGCGATCTTTTGCGTTTTCTCAGTAAATCTTGATATTTTTCCTAATTGGAATTCTCTAACAATGTTAATAGTATAACTAGGAATAATCCCTGCTACAGATCCACCAAATAGATTCGAGCTTGGAGGATTTACATTTGGAATACTTACATTAGAGCTAGTATCAAATGTCTGAGCAATAAAACCTCCACCACCAACACTTGCTGTAGGTAACCAGCCATAGTCAGCTTTATTTACTTCAGCTTGAGCTTGTAAAACATTACCAATAGCAACTTGAACTTTATTATTATCTTTTAATGCTGTGGTTATTAGGTTATTTAATGATGGATCATTAAACTCACGCCACCATGCGATTTTTGTTAAATCCCAATCTTTATTAACTTCTCCAGCAGCTTTGCTTTGACTATTCCAAAGAGCAGGAGTTTTTACTTTAGGTTTCTCATACTTAGGATCAAAGAAGCTACAGCTAGAAGTTATCAATACAGTAGCAATTAAAGCTGTACGAAAAAAATTTTTTTTAATCATATTTTATTGTTGCCTATAGTGTATTTATTTTAACTGTTGCACTTGCACCGACTCTAAGTGGATAATTAGGATCATCTTTAATCGCTATTTTTACAGGGAAACGTTGTGTAACTTTCACCCAGTTTCCAGTAGCATTTTCTGGAGGAAGTAATGAAAATACCGAGCCTGTTGCATAGCTTAGGCTCTCAACTTTACCTTCATAAGTATGGTTATACATATCTAATTCAATTTTAACTTCTTGACCAGCTTTAATTCTATCAAGATCTGTTTCTTTAAAGTTAGCATCTATCCACCATTTTTTACTATCAATAAAACCAAACAGCGGTACACCTGGAGAAATTAGTTGTCCTTTGTAAGTTTTAAAATTAGAAATATAACCATCAGAAGGAGCTGTTAAAGTTGTATATCCAAGGTTTAAGTTAGCATTCTCATAGTTCATTTTTGCAGCGCCAACTTGGGCTTTTGCTATTTCTACTTGAATCAATGCTTGCTTTAAAGATGATGAGGCTTGATCTTGAGCTTTTTCTGCTTGGATCTTCTGATCTATGTATTTTTGAGCATCTTGTAATGAACCAGCATCAGCTTTATATAGTTTTATATATCTATCTGCCATTTTAATAGCTGTATCTAAAGAAGCTTGAGATTTTACTAAGTTAGATTTTGCAGAACTCACTTGTTCTTGAGCTACAAAAAGTTGTCCTTTTGCTTGTATTACTTTAGAGTTAGCTTCAGAAACTTGAAGTTTATAGTTTTCAGGATCTATTTGAATTAACTTGTCTCCTTTATGGACATATTGGTTATTTTTAATATATACTTTTTCAACATATCCACCTACTTTTGCTGAGATATTAATTAATTTTGCATTTACATATGCATCATCAGTATTAGGGAATATTTTATTATATTTATAATATCCATATATACCTAAACCTGTTGCAATAATTATGCCTAAGCCTATAGCTATCTTTTTAGGTGATACTTTTGAACCTTTTTTATTTTCTAAGTTTTCAGGTTGTTGTTTATTATCCGACATTCTTAATTCCTATTTCTTGTAAAATAATTTAATGCATCACAGCTGCGGGAGCATTTTTTGGAGGCTCTTTTAATAAAAATGGTACGACAGCTAATATTAAACTAAGCACACCTACAACATAAAATGAACCAATATAACTTAATAAACTCCCTTGATGTGTTACTTGTTGTTGAGCCATAGCAATAGCAGCTGTATCTGAGATTGGTAAACTATGAACCCAAGTTTGGAAATTCTGGTTTAAGTAGGAAACATTTTGCCCTAGTTCTTGGAAAGAAATTTGTTGATTTCTGGAAATAAAAGTTGCAACAAATGCTGTACCAACAGAACTGCCAAAATTTCTAAAAAAGTTAAATGATCCAGACATATCGCCCATATCTTCATCTGCTACACCTATAACAAGTACACTCATGAATGGTATGAAGAACATCATCATTCCTAAACCTTGAATAGCTGTTGTTGTTATAATGGCGAACTCATTAACTGAAGCCGCGAATTTAGCTTGCATTATGCATGAAATACCAAAAATAATCATTCCTAAGCTAATAGTTTTTCTAACACCTAACTTTTTCATTAAGACTGCTTGTGCTAGACCAGCACCAATAACCGCTGCTACGCCACGAGGAGCTGTGATATAACCTGCTAAATCAACAGGGTATCCATATACTTGTTGTAACATTGTTGGCAAATAAGCCATAGCAGCAGAGAATAAGAGTACAAACATAAAGCATAAAAAGCAGGCTATAACAAAATTCATATTTTTAAAGATTCTAAATTTAACAACAGATGAATAGATCAATCCTCGCCAAATAAAGAAACCTAATGAAACCATAGATATAGCAAATATGATAATTAATTTAATTGAACTAAACCAGCCGTCTGTATTACCGTTATCTATGAAGAACTCTAGGCAGCCCACCCCGATAGCTAGAAATCCAAAGCTAACGTAGTCTATTTTAATTTTTTTAATTTTTGTGGCTTCCATCATAAAGAAGATTATGATAAAAGATATGATACATAATGGTACATTTACATAAAAGATCCATTCCCAAGACATATTTTCACAGATAGCTCCTCCTAATACAGGACCAACAATAGGACCCATAACGATAACCATACTATAGACAGTCATCATCTTATTATATTCTTCATTTTTAAAATTAGTTGAGATATATGTCTGTGCAACTGATGGTAAAAAAGCACCACCTATACCTTGAAAAGCTCTAAATATAATCATTTCTGTAAGAGATGTTGATAAGCCACACATTATAGAAGATACACCAAATATTACAGATGAAACTAAAGCAACTCTTTTTATACCATATTTTTCAATTACTAAGCCTGATAATAATATAAAAATTGCTGCCATTACTATATACATAGTAGTAACATCAGCTATCGTTTGAACATTTGCACCAATAGCTCCCATGATTTGAGGTATTGCAACTGCTACAATAGTTAAATCAACAATTTCAGCTAGAGCAAGCAAGCTTATTGCTATTGCAACTATAGATCTTTTTTGACTCCAGAATCCTGTAGTATTATTTGTATTTGTTTGCATAGCTTTGGGAATATTACTTTTATTTTGTTACAAAAAACTTAGTTTTACTATTACCCTATTTAAATAGGGTATTAAAAAAATATTTAAGGTATTTAAATTAACTTAAAATTATTGCACAATTTATACTAGGTATTATAACATTATGGGGACAAAAAATATTGAAAAATGGCCAAAATTGTTCTGGTGTGGAAATTTCTTCTTTTGGTGACTGGTTAGATGGCCCATCAATTTTAGCAGTAAAGGGTGGAAATTCTCCAGAAAGTGAGAACCAAATAAACTCCAAAGAAAGCAATTGGCATCAACATTTACGTGGGAAAATATTTTGTGTGGAATCTGGACTTGTACACGTTAGTACTCCTAATGGTTCGTGGGTTTTACCTTCAAATAGAGCTGGTTGGGTGCCACCAAATATATCACATAAAATACGTGTAAGCGGTACGGTTAGTGGTTGGGTAATTTTTATATTGCCAAATATTTGTGAGACTTTACCAAGTACATCACGTGTAATAGCTATGAGCCAAGTACTTAGAGCATTGGCTTTAAGAGCTACAGAGTGGGATAAAAAAGATAAATTAACAGAAGAGCAAGAACATATAGCAACAATTATCTGTAATGAAATTAGAAGAGCTCCAGAAGAGGCATTACATTTACCAATGCCAAAATCACAACGCTTATTAAAAGTTGCAAATGCGATAATTGATAATCCTACTATTAATAAAAGCTTAGATGAGTGGGCATCTTTTGGAGCTATGTCATCTAGGACTTTGCGAAGAGTTTTTTTGACAGAAACTGGCTTAAGTTTTTCACGTTGGCGCCAACAAGCTCAGTTAGCTCATGGTTTAGATATGTTGGCGCAAGATATACCAGTAACAGAAGTGTCAGATTCATTAGGATATGCATCACCTAGTAACTTTATAGCAATGTTTCGCAGAGCATTTGGTAAAACACCTAAGCAGTATTTTTTAGGAGAGGGTAATTAGATTATAAAAAGTCGTTTTTAAGTTTTTTAATATCAATTTTACCGGTGTTGTTCTTAGGTAAAGCTTTGACAAAGATACAAGTTTTTGGAACCTTATAACTTGCTAGCTTTTCTTTACAATGATTGATTATATCTTTTTCAGTTAATTTAGAGCCTTCTTCTAGAGAAATAAATGCGATTGCTCTTTCTCCTGATGTTTTAGATTCTATTCCTGTTACAGCAACTTCTTTAATATCTTCTAGTTTGAGGATACATATTTCTATTTCGCGAGGATATACATTAAATCCAGATACAATAATTATATTCTTAAGTCTATCAGATATTGTTAAACGGCCTTTTCTATCAATATACCCTATATCTCCAGTTTTTAACCAACCATCTTCAGAAAAATATAGTTTATTATTATTTTCATCATTCCAGAATCCTTGGCATTTTTGAGGACCTTTAAGCCAGATCTCTCCTTCCTTGAAGCATTCATCTATTTCTTCTGAGGTTTCTATATCTCTAATACTTAGTTCAGTTCCTGGAATAGGGTAACCACATGTACCAAAGTAGTCATCTTCAGATATGCTAAACTTATTTAAAGATATAGCTGGAGACATTTCTGTCATACCATATCCTTCTTTTAGTTCCACTCCTGTTCTATCTAGCCATTGTAGATATACTTTACGTGAAATAGGCATTCCGCCACTTAAGGAATGTTTATATTTTGTTTTATTAATTTTTTCAAAGTCAGGATGCTCTAGCATAGCCATGTAGAGAGTATTTAATCCATTAAATATAGTAAACTCATTTTTTGACATTGTTTTTATTAAATCTTTAATATCGCGAGCATTTGGGATTAGAACATTTTTAGCCCCAGCAAAAAAGAAACAGAATAAGTTAGCACTTAGTGAAAATATATGATACAGAGGTAGTGCTGTAATAAGAACTTGCTCAAATATATTTACATCATGTTTGATCCAAGCCCAAACTTGCTGTACATTAGATGCAACATTATCATGTGTAAGAATAGCGCCCTTAGGTTTACCTGTTGTACCACTAGAGTATTGTAAACATAGGATGTTATCTTTACTAATATTTGGTTTTTTATATAGTTTTTTATCTGCTTTTAGAGCTCTTGTAAATTGTATAAAGGTGTTTTTATTATACTTAGGTTTATCTTTAATTATATGCTTAGAAACGAATCCTATAATTTGTCTTTTTGGAAAAGGATATAAGTCAGCAATATTTGTAACTATTATATTTTCTAAAGAGTTAATATTTATTCTTGCTTTTTCAATATGGTGAGCAAACATATCCATTACAATAGCAACTCTTACATTACAGTTGTTAAAAATATCCTCTAACTCATCTGACTTATAAAGTGGGTTAATATTAACGAATATGGCACCTATTTTTATACAGGCAAATAAGCAAGCAGTAAACTGTAAACAGTTTGGTAAAACTATTGCAACTCTATCGCCTTTTTCTATACCTAGATCATTTTGGAGAAAGCTAGCTATTTTTGTTGCTAAGTCATCTATTTGTGAAAAAGATAAATTAACATCATGACAAGATACTGCCTCTCGATAAGGATATTGAAGTATTGCCTTTTCATATAAATCTAAAAGAGTATAAGTATTTGGTTCTACATCTTTCGGGGTATGCTCTGGATAGTTAGATAGCCAGGTCTTCTTAGAAAATTTACTCATGATAAAAAATAAAATTAGTTATTAAGAGTTATTTTAGCAAAAAAATATGTTATTGAAATAAGTTTGAATTATATATCTTGAGAAATAGGTCTTAATAGACTAGTTATTAAAATTTAATTAATAACAAATTATTTTTATTTTTTTTCAGTAGTATATAGCTAATAGATGAAACATATTGGCCACTATTTCTAGAATAGAAATAGTATATTTAATCTTTAAGAAAATTAATTATGGAAATTATATTTATAGGTGCTGTCTCCGCTTTAAGTATTCTTTTGCCTAAATTTATCATAGAGAAGTTATTTTTTTCAAAATATTCCATTTCATTTTCACTAAAACCTCCTTCAGGTCCAATAAAAATATTAAATTCATGTGAATTTTTTATTTTGATTTCAAAATTATTTATAGTTTTAGAGTATGGACAAAGTGTTAAATTCAAAGATTCTGGATTTAGGTTTATATCTTGTAAATTTAAAGGAGCATGTATTTTAGGAACAAATACACGTCCACATTGTTCTGTTGCTGAGATCGCTATCTTATTCCATCTTTCTAATTTTTTATCAAATCCTTTTTTATCAAACTTATGGTTTGTATATTCTGTTATAATAGGGTAAATATTATTTACTCCTAGTTCAGTAGCTTTTTGAATTACAAGTTCAAAGTTTTCATTTTTAATTAGTGATTGATATAAGTTTATAGAATAAGAATTTTCATTTTTTATTTCTTTCGAAGATATTACTTCAAGGTCAATATTCTTATTATTTATATTTGATATTTTTGTTTTATATTGATTTCCATCTAAACTATTAAATAGTTCAACTAGATCATTTTTTTTAAGTCTAAGGACATTCTTAAAGTAATTATAATATTCTCCAGATATTGAGAGATTTTTTGTATCATTTGAAATTTCAGTAAAAAAGCCCCTAATAGTTCTCATATAATTAAAATTTGTTAAAATATTTATCCTTTATTATAAATTTTAAAATAATTTAAAAATAGGAAAATTATGAAAATATTTAATAAAAGTTTTATGACTAATTTAATTGCTTTACTTGTAGCATTAGTAGGGTGGTATTTAGCTGATAAACATATAGAAAATATAGGATTTTATGCTTTATCTGGAGCATTAACTAATTGGATTGCTATATATATGTTATTTGAGAAAATTCCATTTTTATATGGTTCTGGGATTATTCCAAATAAATTTGAAAGCTTTAAAAAAGCTATAAAAAAAATGATAATGGAACAATTTTTTTCTTCAGAGAATTTGAATAAATTTTTAGCTGGAGATGAAGTTAAGAAGTATATTAGCAATGTAATAACTTCAAAGATTAATTATGATAGACTTTTTGACAGCTTTGTAGAAATGCTTATGAGCAGTAAGTATGGCTCGATGATAGAAATGTTTCTAGGAGGTAAAGAAGCTTTAGAAGGTTTAAGAGAGCCTTTTATTAAAAAAATAGATACTAAGATTTTAGAGCTTGTTAGTGGGTTAAAGATAGATAATCATGAGGTTTCTAAAAAAGCTAGTGAGAAAATAGAGAAGCTTATAGATATTCGCTTGAATGAGCTTACTCCTCAAATGATCAAGGAAATAGTTCAAAAAATTATACGTGAACATTTGGGTTGGCTTGTTGTTTGGGGTGGAGTGTTTGGAGGGTTAATAGGCTTAGTAGCGAGTTTTATTGCTTAGTAGCTATATTAAATAGAGTAGGAGGATTAGATTTTAGTGCTTTGCTATTGCTTTCTTTTTGCTCTTTAAGATTTTTAATCAGCCAAGGTTTTAGCTCAGAAAAAATATGAGCTAGAGCATTGTTAGTTAACTCAGCATATTTATAAGCATTTACATCATTACTAGTAATTGCATGATTATATTTTATTGTTTTAATTACAGCTTTACCAGTTTTCTCATTTTTTAGATAAAAAGTTATATAAAAGAAGAATTGGTTATGATCTAAATCTAGTACTGGACCATATGGCGTAGTGCCAGATAATGTAAAGTCTTGACGGATATTAATATTTTGAAAAGCTAGACTACTTACAATATTATTGTCTAATATATACTCAAAAGCAGCTACAGTTAACATTTTAGATACTGGCATTGACCATGTACTGTTTTTGAAATCATGAAGCTGATCATCTTTGACATAAAACATCTGAGTCGATTTTGAGACCAGAGTTTGTATATTGTAGACAAGTAAGGTTGTATCAACGCTAGCATTCTCAGCATCAGGTAGAGAGCTTTGCTCAAGTTGCTTACTGTAAATTATATATTCTTTTTCATTAGGAACTTTTACAGGATCTCCAACTAATGAAAAAGCAAATATTTTCAAAGGTAAAATTATTACTAAGCTTGTTAGTAATAGGTTTCTAATATTTTTATTAATTATCATGTTCTACACCTCTAACAATAATTGAAGGATCATATTGAAGCAGTCTCATAACATCGTTTAATCGAGTAATGGTCTCTTGGCTTTCAGTCATTGTGTCATTAAAGTTCATAAGAGTTCTATTGAAATAGATAGATGAGTTACTTAAGTTGTAAAGTAGTATGTTTATACTATCTGTAAACTCATTGAATTTATCTAAGTTTTGTGGTGACATCATTTTATTAAACTTTGCAGATATCTGGTCTAAAGAATCTGCTATTGCACCAACTTTATTCATAATACTAGTAAGTTGAGAAGGCTTAGATTTAATAACGGTTACTTTATTCTTTTTATTATCCACTAGATCTAGACCTACATCATTTTTGCCGATATCTAATGAAAGTTCTATGACTGATTGACCTGTGATTCCGACTGTTTGTAATGTAGCAACAGTTTGTTTGTATATAGGGATATCGCTATTTATTTGCATGTATACACTAACGAGTTTAGGATTTTTCTTATTAATAGAGATATCACTAACCTTACCAACATTAAAACCTTTATATGAAACTGTTGAGCCAACATTTAAGCCAGAGATGCTAGAAAAATTTGTCATATATGTAGTTGTTGATTGATTCTTAAATCCTCCTGATAAGAAGAAACCTATAAATATCATTACAAATACCATGAAAATCACAAATAATCCTGCGATAAGGTTCTTTATACTATTTTCATTCATTATATAAGCTCCTAATATTTTCCATCATTATGTGGATCAAAAAATTTTCTTATACTTTCGTATTGGGTTTGTTGAGAAACAAACTTAACTGTATCGTGTAACATTATTCTTTTCTCATCCATATATATTATATCATCGACAATACGCCAAATAGTGTTTAGATCGTGAGTAATCATAACTACTGATATTTTAAGCTCTTCTTTTAAATATAAAATAAGTTCATCTATTGCCTTTATTGAAAATGGATCTAGTCCAGCATGAGGCTCATCTAAGAAAACAACTTTAGGATCTAGAGCTATAGTTCTCGCTAAAGCAACTCTTTTTAACATTCCTCCGCTTATTTCAGAAGGATATTTATTAAAAGCTTCTTCTTTGAGGCCTACCATTTTTAGTTTTATAATAGCTATGTCTGTAAGTATATCTGTGGGAAGTTTTGTATGCTGTTTTAAAGGGAATATAACATTTTGTAAGTTTGTTAAAGATGAGAAAAGAGCGCAATGCTGAAACATCATGCTCATATTGCTTGATATTTGTTTGCGTTTAATAGGGTTATCAATTAGTTTAGATATCTCTTGACCAAGTAGGAAAATTTTACCAGAGTAAATAGGTTGTAGCATGAGGATTTCTCTCATTAATGTAGTTTTACCACATCCACTAGCGCCAATGATACAACTTATTCTATCAGGAGGGATATCAAGGTTTAGATCTTTATGGATCCATTCTTTACCAAACTTTGTACAAAGGTTTCTTACTTGAATAAGATTTTCATTCATCATAATACTCCCTTATCCTACACCATTTAATGCTACTGCAAAGATAGCATCAACAAGAATTATTAAAAAAATTGAGTGAACAACACTTGTTGTTGTAGCTCTACCAACACTTTGAGAATCTCTTTTTACACTAATACCTTGATGACAGCCAATTCCTGCAATCACTAGTGCAAAAAAAGGTGTTTTAAGTAGTCCTATATAAAAGTGATCAACATTAACATGAGTAAATAGTCTTTCAATAAATTGTAAAGGAGCTATTCCTGCAATTACATCCATAATAATAATTCCACCAATTATATTAGCAATCATCGCTATAGTTGTAAGTACTGGTAGACTTATAATCAAGGCTGTAATTCTTGGTAAAACTAAACGTTGTATAGGATCTTCTCCGATTGTTTGAAGAGCATCTATTTCTTCATTAACTTTCATAATTCCTATTTCAGATGTAAAGGAAGAACCGCTTCTACCAGCAATAATAATAGCTGTAAATAAAGGAGCAAACTCTCTAAAAGATGAAACACCTAGCATATCAACAACAAATATTTGTGTTCCATACTGTTCCATTAAGCCGAGAGGTAAGTAGGTTAGAACTAATCCGACAATCAATGATAAAAGTATAACTATAGTTAAAGCTTTAATTGTAGAGTCATAAGCAATGTCTAGAACAATACTAAAAAAAGATTTATAAGGTTTGCGAATTAGATTAAGATAGCCAATAAATACAGCACCAAGAAATACTATACTGGCTTTAATTTCAGATAAAAGATTATTTGTATTTTTGCCTAGAGTATAGATACTATTAAAAACTACATTATTAGATTTGCCCACAAGCTCTTCATCAGACTTGGATGGAAAGTTTCTAAAAACGATGTTAATTAAGTTTTTATTCTTATCATTATTAGTTATTATTTGTTCTTTATTTAAACTTAGATTTTTAGCTATTTTAATTATAAAATAAGCCCCTGCAGTATCTAAACTTTTAACTTTTGAAATATCTAAATATTTTATATGATTTCCTATCTTCTTATAAATAGCTTTTGGTTTAACTTTTTTAAGTGTTAGGTCTCCTTCAAAATAAATAGTATCTTGATCTATTTTAAAATCCATTCGCTATATGAAGAGTAAAGTTTAATACTTTAAATATACTAAAAAAGGTAGATAATACCAATAGTTATAATGTTGTTTTAACAATATTTAATGGAATTATATTGTGTTAAATTATTTAGTTCAATTATGTTAAGAAGTCGCTCTCTATACTCTTTAGAACCTATTTCTGAATAATTTTCAAGAGTATCAAATAATGCTGTGTGAGGTAATAAATTATTATTTACCTTATATCTTATTATTCTAAAATCTTTAAAATTAGAGCCTGTATTTAATCTGTGATAATAACCAAGAACACTATCGCTAGCATTATTAAAAACCTCTAAGTATACATTTGCATCTAAAGCTTTTGCGCCACAGCCTGTAGAGTAGCAATGTAATCCAAAATAGTTATTATAATCTTTAGCAAATCTAGATGTTCCCCAGCCACTTTCTAATATTGCTTGAGCAAGAATAAAACTTGTTGGAACATTATCAACTTTTAGTTCTAAAGATTTAAGTTGATCTGAAATATTAGAATCTTTTTCTACCTTATAATATCTAAGATATTCATCTAATACATGTAGCTCTTTTTTATTTAAATTATGCTTTTTCTCATTAGCTTTTTTAAGATTTTCTATTTGTTTTTTTTCTAAACATATTTCTTTGTTTGCAATTTCTATGGCAGCTAACATATATTTTATAAAATTAGCTTTTCTTTCTTCAGAATCTTTAATATCAGAAAAGTTTGGTTTTTCTAATATTTTATGATGCTTTGATGCTATGAAAAAGTTTTCTGTAGGATATTTTATTTTTTGTTCAAAAGATAATACCAAAGCAAGTAGTATTAGACATAAAGAGACGCAAAAATATTTTAAAAAACATTTTCTATTAATCATATTCGTATTCATAGTCATCTTCCTCAAAATATTCTATAGTTTCTCTTAGCTGATCTCTCAAAATTAGCATATCTTCAGGTAGCTTACTTTTAAAGTTGACAACTTTTTCTGTAATAGGGTGAATAAAAGATAACTTATAAGCATGTAAAGCTTGTCTTTGTAAATCTTCAATACCTATTTTGTTTAATTTTACAGATGATTTATTATACGTTTGGTCGCCAACTAAAGGGTGTTTGATGCTTTTCATATGAACTCTTATCTGATGAGTTCTTCCAGTTTCAAGCTTACATTCAACTAACGTAAACCCATCATAGATTTCGATAGGTGTATAATGTGTAATAGCTTCTTTACCTTTATAGTTAATAGCCATTTTTGTACGATTGTTTGGATCTCTTCCTATTGGCTCATTGACCGTACCTTCGTAGTATATCTCACCTTCAACTATAGCTAGGTATCTACGCGATACTTTTCTACTAGATAGTTGTTGTACTAAACTATGATATGCAATGCTACTTTTAGCAGCAACCATTAACCCTGATGTATCTTTATCTAAACGGTGTACTATACCTGCTCGAGGTAATTTATCTTGGTTTTCATAACGATGTAGCAGAGCATTCGAAATAGTACCAGACATATTGCCAGCACCAGGATGCACAATCATATCAATAGGTTTATTTATTACTACAATATCATCATCTTCATATATTATATCTAAGTCAATATCTTCCGGATGCCATTCATTGGTCGGTAATAGTTCAATATTTATATCGATTTGTTCATCACCTAAAGCTATATACTTAGGTTTGGTAATTTGACCATTAATAGTTATTGATCCTTCTTTTATCCATTTTTGTATTTGAGAACGAGAAAATTGGTCAAATAAGTTGTTTATTACAACATCAATTCTTTTGCCAGCATCTTCTGGTTGTAGAATAATGTTTTGATGAAATTTACTAGATAGTGTATTATTTGGCATGTTAAATGTTTTGTATGTTTTTATAAAAAATAATAATTCTATTGAGAATTATATAAGAAAATTCTAAGGATAGTTAATTTAATGACCAGGTTTTTATATTTACTAGCAGTTATTTTGGCTGTTTTGACATTAAGCTCTTGCGGACCTAAAAAAGATAGTGAGTTACCCCAAGTTTATACAGGTTATACAGCAAGCTTTATTTATGCAAAAGCCCATCAGCAAATGCAGAATGAAGAATATTTCGATGCTATTCGATCATATAAATCTTTGGTTGCACAATATCCATTTACTCCATTAGCAGAAAAAGGCATGGTTGATTTAGTTTATGTATATTATATGGATGATGAGTCAACAATGGCCTTAGCATTAGGTAAGCAATTTATCAAAATGTATCCATACAGTAAGTATAAAGGTTATGTCTACTATATGATTGGTGTAGTAGGATTTGAAGATGGTAGAGGTATGTTACAAACTTATGCACCATACGATATGAATTATCATGATCCTACAGGTTATGAAGATGCATATACGAACTTTGAAAAAGCCATACAATTAGATCCTACGGGTAGTTTTGTACCAGATGCTAAACGTAGAATGGTTTTTACTAATAATATTATTGCGCAACATTATGATGATATAGCTCATTTTTATTATAAAAGAGGTGCTTATAATGCAGCTATTGATAGAGCTTCTCAAGTAATAAAGAGTTATCCACAAAGTATAGTAGTTCAAGATGCATTAATATTAACAATAAGATCTTATAATAAACTTGGATTATATGAGCAAGCTAAGGATAATATTAGAGTTCTTAAAAAGAATTATCCTAATAATAAATTCTTAAAAAATCTAAGACCAGATGGAACAGAAGAGCCTACTTGGTATGATCAGTGGTTTGGATGGTTATAGTTTTTGTTTTTTCCAGTTGATTTTAAAAATATATAATTACAAAAGTTTATAGGGCTTACTAATTCTTAATAATAAATAACATATAACTAAAAGACTTTTTTTTGAGTAGATAATAACTTATATTGTTTATATAGTTAATTTGATGACTCTATTTATATATGTACAAGAAATTACTAATATGCTCTTTACTAGTTTCTTCATTAACTTTTAATTATGCTAATGATAGTTCTTTAGATAAATCGAAAAAATTACAATCTGCTGGTTGCCGCTGCTTACCATTTCAATCTTGTTGGCCAAGTAAGCAACAATGGGATACTTTAGCAAAATCTTTAAAAGGTCGTTTAATACAGCCATCGACACCTTTAGATAGTTGTAAATTAAATGAGAATAGCAAAAATTGTAAGTTATCTATAACAAAAGTTAAAAATCCTTTTTATTTACAAGCAGAACCTGGTAGAAATGAATCTCAAGGTTGGTATGGGGCATGGGATAATAAAGCAAGTGTCTATGCTGTTGAAGCAGCAAATACAAATGATATTGTTAAAGCTGTTAATTTTGCGAGAGAACATAACTTGCGTCTAGTTATTAAAGGAGCAGGCCATGATTACTTAGGGAGGTCAAATGCACCAGATTCTTTATTAATTTGGACTCATAATATGCGAAATGTTAACTATGATAATCACTTCCATCCGCAAAACTGTCCGAAATCTAAAGAGTATTCTGCTATAACAGTCGGTGCTGGGACAAGATGGCTTGAAGCATATGATGTTGTTACAAATAAACATCATGAATATGTTCAAGGAGGAGGTTGTACAACGGTTGGTGCAGCTGGAGGTTTTCCTCAGGGCGGAGGTTTTGGAAGTTGGTCAAAAGAATTTGGTACGGGAGCTGCTGGAATTATACAGGCTGAAGTCGTTACAGCTGATGGTAAGGTAGTAATTGCTAATGAATGTCAAAATCAAGATTTATTCTGGGCTATTAAAGGAGGTGGCGGAGGAACTTTTGGAGTTGTAACTAATTTAACTCTAAGAACTCATAAACTCCCAGAACATTTTGGTTTAATGAGTGGTGAAATATCAGCAGATAGTGATGCAGAGTATAAATTATTAATTACAAAGTTTCTTTCGTTCTATTATTCAAATTTAAATAATAAAAACTGGGGAGAGCAATTTGCTTTTCGACCAAATAATAAATTAACGATTGCAATGGTAACTCAAGACTTAACTCAAAAACAAGTATTAAATGCCTGGGAATTTTTTAAATCTTGGGTAAAGAGTCAGCCAAATTTACATTATAAAGTTAAATATATAGATATACCTCCAACACAAATTTGGAGTTATGATTTTTGGCATAAGAATTACCCTAATATGGTTGTAAAAAATACTGGACCAGATGCTCGAAAAGGAGAGTTCTGGTGGGCATCAAATACTGGAGAGGTTTTTGCTTACTGGTATACTTATCAATCATGGTATTTGCCCGAATCATTATTTGATCCTAAAAATATTACAAAGACGGCAGATGTTTTTTATAAAGTATCTAGGTTAGCTCCAGTATCGATTCAAATAAATAAAGGCTTAGCTGGGGCATCTAAGCAGGCTATAGAACTAACTAAAAAAACATCTATGCATCCTGGCGTATTTGATGCGGGAGCTTTAGCTATTATGAGTTATAGTAGTGATGCGCCTCAAGTAGATAAGCCAAAGATGACTCCAGAAATTAAAAAAAGAGTTGATGATATATATAAGGCTATGTCTATGATTCAGAGTTTAGCTCCTAATGCAGGTACTTATACCAATGAGGCAGATTATTTTCAGAAAAATTGGCAGAAAGTCTTTTGGGGAGATAATTATTCACGCTTATTAAATATTAAAAATAAATATGATCCTCAAGGATTATTCTATTGCCATCATTGTGTTGGTAGTGAATATTGGCAAGAAGGGGGAATGTGTAAGAATTAAGAGTTTTGATTTTTTACATTAACAAATTTATTAAGATGTTCACTGTTAAGGTCTTTATTATCCATAAACTCTTGTAGATGTTGATTCATATATTTATTAGCTTCTTGAGAAATATGCTCATTTACTTTATCAGACTGTATGTCTTTAGCAGTTACACCAGGGATACCAAGGTCCTTATTAATACTGCTGATCATATCATTATAATGCTGCTGGCATCTTTCAGGTTCCGCAGTTGAGCTTTGTTTTGTTGCGGCATTAGCATCTTTTGCACAGTTATAAACTACTAAGTTTCCTCTATAGAGCTTTTCATATGTAAAAGCATCCTTACCTTTTAATGCAAGCAAGGCATTTTCTCCATTATCAGCAGCATACGCAGATAATGTAAAAACTGATAAAGACAGTAGTAAAATTATTTTTTTCATATGAGATCCTTTTGTATTTTAAATATCTATTTTTAATTAAGAAGTTTAATAAATATTTTTTAATATTTCTATTTATATACAGGGAATTTATTACAAAGCTCTAGAACTTTTGCTGCAGTTTCTTTTTCTGTTTGTTCATTACCACAGTTAAAAACAACATCCGCTAGTAAGTTTGCGATAAGCTCACATTCTTTTTCTTTGAATCCTCTAGTTGTAATAGCTGGACTTCCTATTCTTAGACCGCTAGTTACAAAAGGAGAGCGAGGATCATTAGGTATAGAGTTCTTATTAACAGTTATATTTGCTCTACCTAGAGCTGCTTCAGCTTCTTTCCCAGAGAATCCTGTATTGGTAATATCTAAAAGAAGTAGATGGTTATTAGTGCCACCAGATATGATGTTTATATTGCGTTCTTTTAACACTTTCTCAAGAGCTTTAGCATTTTTTAATACTTGTTTTTGATATTCAACAAAACTAGGTTCTAAAGCTTCTTTAAATGCTACTGCTTTAGCAGCTATTACATGCATTAAAGGGCCACCTTGAATTCCTGGGAAAATAGCTGATTGGAATTTTTTTGCTAATTCAGGATTATTATTACAAAGAATCAACCCACCTCTAGGGCCTCTTAATGTTTTATGCGTAGTTGTTGTAGCAACATCAACATATGGGAATGGATTTGGATATAGTCCTGTAGCAACTAGACCTGCAACATGGGCAATATCAGCCATTAAAACAGCATCGACAGAATCAGCAATTTCTCTGAATTTTTTCCAGTCAATAATTCCTGAAAATGCAGAGAACCCAGCAATAATCATTTTTGGCTTATGTTCTTGAGCTAGTTTAGCTACTTGTTCATAGTCAATATCACCATTTTCATCTAGGCCATACTGGATAGAGTGATATATCTTTCCTGAGAAATTAACTTTACTGCCGTGAGTTAAATGACCACCTGCACCTAAATCCATGCCTAGTACTGTTTCACCTGGCTTTAAAACAGCATTATATACAGCCGCATTTGCTTGAGAACCAGAATGAGGTTGTACATTTGCATAATCAACGCCAAATAGTTTTTGTGCTCTTTCAATAGCTAATCTTTCAGCGATATCAACAAATTCACAGCCTCCATAGTATCTTTTACCATGATAGCCTTCAGCATATTTGTTTGTAAGCTGAGATCCCTGAGCTTCCATAACAGCTGGGCTTGCATAGTTTTCTGATGCGATAAGTTCAACATGTTCATGTTGTCTTTTAACCTCAAGTTCTATAGCATCAAAAATTTCTTTATCTGTATTTTTTAAGCTATTTTTTTCAAAGCTAAACATATTTGGCGATCTCCTGATATTTTTTAGGTGGATAAAATAAATTAAACGTTTAAAATTATAACTTATATTATATGTATATAGAAACAAATTAAATAGAACCTATGAGCAAAGTTATTGATCTTGATGAAATAGAACGTTTAGAGAGAGAGGAAGAAAACTCTCATTATAAAGCTGTAAAAAGTAAAACAACAATAAAAAAAGATGCTTTGGAGTTGACAGACTTCGGTAGATCTCTTATAGAACTTAATAACCAACAGTTAGATAAACTACCAATATCAGATAGTTTGAAAGCTAATATTATCTCAGCAAAAAATCTACAAAAGATAGCTTTAAAAAGACAAATTCAGTTTATAGGTAAGCTTTTACGAAAAGCAGATAATGTTGATGAGATCCACAAGGCTTATGATATTCTTGTAAATAAAGATAAACAAGCGAATTTACAGTTTCAAAGATTAGAGAATATTAGAGATAATCTTTTAGATCCTGATAAAACAAATGAAACCATTGAAAAACTAATACAGGAGTTTCCTGAATTAGATATTCAAAAGTTAAGACAGTTGATTAGAAATCATCATAAAGAAGTAGAAAAAAACAAGCCGAGAAAGTCTTTTAAAGAGATTTTTAAGTTTTTGAAAGAATTATATGTTAGCTAAAAGTAGATTAAAACGAAAAAAGTATAAGTTTTATGTATAATGTTTTAAATATTATATACTGGTTTTTAATACATGAAAGTATCATCTGATGTTCTTATAAAATTAAATTTCATATTTATTATTTTTATGTTTGTAGGAGTCGCTGGACACTTGCAAGCATTTATATCTATTGGATGGGTTGGTGTAATAGCTACATATTTATTAAACAAAGATTTTTCCTTAATAGACTTTAAGAAAAATAAATTTTTTTGGCCATTGTTAGGAATGGGAATCCTTATTTGCTTCAATCTAATCTATTTGATGGTTGTAAATAAAACTGGTTTATATTTTAAAGATTTAATATATTTTGCTAATCCAATGATACTTCTAATATTCCTATATGGATCTAGTCATATGTTATCTAAGAATATTAGGTATGCTAATTATTTGCTATATACATTAGCCTTTATAGTAGTATCTATCGCTACATTTAGGTTTCTATTATTTTTTGTATATCTCTTAGATGGGCAAAATTACGTTATACAAAATATGGATGAAATTGCAGGCCAACAGTTCATATTTGCTATTTTATTACCTTTTTGTGCTTTTTTTTTAGCAGTAAAGGCTTTAGATGTTAGTAAAAATAAAATTGTTTTCAGAGTGATTGCTTTTATTATTGTATCTATTTTAATTTTTACAACTTTATTTATTAATACTAGCAAAATGGGGTACATAATAGGAGCAGTTGCATTTATCTATTATTTTATACTTCTGATAAAAAAGGTTGTTAAATATAATCAATTAAATATAAAAAAAGTTTTATTAATATTATTAATTAGTTTTGGCGTATTACTGACAGCATTTACAACTGTATACAAAGATTCAAACGTACTGCGCGATCGAATTACACCTATGGTTACTAATTTAAATGATTTTTTCTCTAATAATTATTCTACTAGCCAGCGTAATGAATTAGAAAATACATCTACAGGAATTAGGTTGCTATTTTATACGACTTCGGTAATAGTTTTAAAATCTGATTTGAAAGTTTTCTTGCTAGGTTGTCCTATAGCTGAGCATACTATTGATTTTGGGAAATGTGTAGAACAGGTTGTCCAAAAAAGTCCAAATATTCAAAAAAGTAATAGAGTTTTTTCAAATCTTTCGGATATGCCATATGATCATCCTCATGATGATTTCTTATATTACACTTTTAAAGCAGGTATATTAGCTGGCGCACTGGAAATATTGTTTTTCATATTTCTATTTTATGGGTCAAAAAAGCTTGATCAGTATGATAGCAGTTGTATGAGAGTACTACTACTAGGGTTTCTTGTGTTATGCTTGTTTGATAGAGGAATGTCATATCAATCATTTACGGCTACAATCTTCAGTATTTTATCTATATATATAGCCAAGATTCTTCATAATCAGAGGAAATAATTTTATAAGGAATTATAGTGTATGAAATATTTTAAATCTTACTTACCAAAAAACAACTCTGTAATAGAAGAGGGTAATATACCTAAGAAAATCTTCATGACATGGCGCTCGCATGAGTTAAGCGACACTATGTATAATAATATTCAACTATGGATAGAAAAAAACCCAGATTGGGAACTTCATTTATATGATGATCACGAATGTATAGAGTTTATAGAATCTAATTTTGATCAAGATGTAGTTGATACATATAATAATCTATTTCCTACTGCATATAAGGCAGATTTATTTAGATATTGTTTACTCTACATATATGGAGGGGTATACACAGATGTTAAAATGGTACCTTTAGAGCCACTTTCTGAAATTATTACAAAAGGTATTGATTTCTTATCAGCTAAAGATAGGCTGTTTGATAGATTTGAATTTGATGGCTATATATTTCAAGCTTTTCTCTGTGCTAAACCTAAACATCAGTTTTTTAAGCAAGCTATTAAAATGATAGTTGAAAATTCTCAAACTGGTTATTATGGTAATGATCCTTTATGTCCTACAGGCCCAGGTTTATTGGGTAGAGCTATAAATATTTGTTGTAATAGATCTAAAACTTCTAAGATTGGATTAGGTATACATTGTATTAATGATTTTAATTTTGAGTTGTTAAAACATGGTGATAGTGCTATTGTTGATAAGAATGACAAACAACTTATTTTGGATAGGTATAGTGACTATCGCAAAGAGTTACATAGTGGTTTTGAATTAGCGAGACGCTATAATGCATGTTGGTTTATTAATAGAGCTTATATTAAGTCACATAAAACTAAATCAAAGAAAAAGTACTTTTTAAAGAATAAATTTACATATACTTTGCGTTATGTATACTTTGTTAAGATAGTAAAGATATTAAAGAAAATTTTTAATAAAACTAAATAATCATTATCTAATAATAAATTATTATTGAGATAGAAAGGATGTAATAAATGAAACACTTCCAATCTTATTTGCCAAAATCGAACTTTAGCAATGATAGTTATATACCTAAAAAAATTTTTATGACATGGAACTCTCATCAACTAAGCAATGACATGTATGATAATATCCAGTTATGGATAGAAAAAAATCCGGAATGGGAGCTTAGGTTATATGATGATAAGGAATGTATAGAATTTATAGAATCTAACTTTGATCAAGAAGTAATTGATGCATATAACAATTTACTCCCTAAAGCATATAAAGCTGATTTGTTTAGATATTGTGCTCTTTATGTATACGGAGGTGTATATACAGATATAAAAATAGTACCTTTACAACCCCTTAATAATATTATTACTCAGGATACAGAATTTTTATCAATTAAAGATAAACATGATAAATATTACGAATTTAATGGCTATATATATCAAGCCTTTCTCTGTGCTAAACCTAAGCATCCATTTTTTAAACAAGTCATTGAAATGATAGTAAGTAATTCTCAAAAAGGATATTATGGGAATGATCCTCTATGTCTTACAGGCCCTGGTTTGCTAGGTAAAGCTATTAATATTTGTTGTAATAAACCTGCAACTTCTGAAATTAGATCAGGTATACATAATGTTAGTAACTTGAGTTTTGAGTTATTAGAATATCGTGATAAATCTATTATTGATCGAAATGATCAAGAGTTTGCTAAAAGTTCATATAAGGGCTATCGCAAAGAATTATATGCAGGTCGTGAGTTGGCCAAAAGCTATCCAATATGTTGGTTTAATGCCAGGTGTTATATAAAGAATAACAACTTACCTAAATCTAGATATTATTTACGCAAAAAAGAGTTTTTTATTGTAGATTATTTGTATCTTATTAAAGATGTTAAAAAAGCGAGGTTATTTGCTTTAAAGTCTTGTATTTTAAGACCTCTATTGGCAAGTAGAATAGTATCTAGAGTTATTGGTTATGAAAAATCAAAAAAATAATATAAATATATCAACCCAGCATTTATTACATATAACAATATCCAGTAAGTATGGGGTAATAAGAGAAAATATAGTAAATTAAGACTGTTAGCTTTTAGCTATATTCTACAATAGCTCTGAAAATAAATGAGAACTTGTAAATATTATTCGTTTGTTTTAGTATCATAGGTATAAAATCTTTTATTATAATTATATTGTGAAAACTAAAAATATTAAGAATATTGACGTTATAGCACTATCACTAGGGCGTCGTTTTTCTGGCATTAATGCTAGTATGCTGGCTGTTATGCCAGAGCAGAATAAGTTAGTTGATATTGCTGCGATGGGCTTTAATATTGAAGCTAAAGATATCAAGACTATTAGATTTAGAGATTTTCTATTTGGATGTTGGCGTGATAAATGGCGCATTTGGCATGCACGTAGAAATATTGATATGCTAGTTGGTATAATACTTAAGTATATTTTTGGTTATAAAATAATTTTAGTTTTTACTTCTGTGGCACAGCGTCATCATAAGAAGCTTACAAGATTTTATATAAATAGAATGAGTGCTGTTATTTGTCCATCTAAGATATCAGCATCATATCTTGAGAAAACTCCATATATTGTTCCTCATGGTGTTAATACTGAAGTTTTTTATCCAGCAAAAGATAAAAATCAAATTAGAAAGGAAAAAAATCTAGTAGGCCAATATAGTATAGGAATTTTTGGTCGAATTAGAAAATCAAAAGGTTCAAAAGAATTTATTGATGCTGTAACACAAGTTCTAAAAAAATATCCAAACTGGAGTGCTGTAGTTATTGGTGAGGCAACACCTAGCGATCAAGAGTTTAAAGAAAGTTTAGAGAAAAAAGTAAAAGAAGCTAGTTTAGAAGATAGAATAACTTTCACAGGTTTTATAAGTGATTCTAATGAAATTCCTGATTGGTATAGAGCTTTAGATGTGGTTGTTTGTGCTAGTCATAAAGAAGGTTTTGGATTACCTGCTTTAGAGGCTATGGCGTCAAAATGTGCAGTTATAGCTACAAAAGCAGGAGCTTGGCCTGAAATAATTACAGATGGTGAGAATGGTTATTTAGTAGATACTCAATCTAGCCAACAAATTGCAGAAAAACTTGAAGTACTTATAACCAATAATAATTTGAGAGAACAAATGTCTCAAAATGGTTATGAGCTAATAAATGCTAAATATAAAATTCAAAATGAAGCCCAAGGTATTCAGGAAGTCTATAATAAATTATTAGCAGAGAAAAAGTAGATTAATTATCGAACTTTATAGAGTTAGTTTTTATTTATTTCAACTAATTTATTTGTAATATCATTATTTGGGAAAGGAAGCTTTTCTAAGATTATATCAAAGCCTTTAGAATTGTCTTTATCTAAAGTATTTAGATCAACAACTACAGGATTATTAGGGTGATTATATGTTGAAATGTAAAGCTTATTGTCATTTAGATCTTTAATTACAACATAGGCAGTATGGTCAAACATTTTCTTACCTTGTAACTCATCAGCAACAACACCCTTAGGAATATCCACATTATGTAAAATATGAGTAACTTTTGATACTAAATCTGCATCATTTTCAGGAGCTTTATTATTTGCATAATATCCAATAGCTGCTACTCTAACGAATCTTGATGGAGGAGAGTAATCACCAGGAATTCCAAGTAATCCACCACCTAAGAAACCACTTATATCTTGGACAGTTCTTTGATGTTTATCAGTATTTATTGCATCACTAATTTTAAGGTTGGTTGGAGTTCTATTATCTAATGATAAATAATTTTTTAAATTAAGTAATTGCCAATCATAAGTTGGAGCGTTTGTCATTACTTTAACATTTGAATTAACATTATAGAATTTAGCTTTTCCATCTATATATTCTACTACTAATCCAGCACCATTTTTATCTGTGATTAGGAAGTGTACTTCTGGAGATATGCCATCAATCATTATGCTCTTATCAGACCATATTTTGTATTTTTCTAAAGCTTGTCTTACTTCATTTACATTAGAGTATTGACTTAATATCAGAGTTGTAGATTCAATTATAGAGGCATATTTGGGATCATTTTTATTTACTGTTTGGTACTTTGTAAATCCTGGTAAATAGTTAGCACTAAGGCTAAGTCCTTGGCTATTTTGACCATCTATTACAAGAGTTTGTCCGTCTTTTGATAATCCTGTTGCTAAGACAGAGTATTTAGATTTATATTCTTGTTTTGGAAGATCAATATTACTAGGAGCTGTAAGATAATGCTGGGTACCTTTAGGAATATAAATTAGTTGCCAGTTCCAATTTAATGCCCATTCCATAGTTCTTCCAGAGACAACATCTCCTTTTTTATTTACTAATGTTATAGCTGTGCAAGCTAAGGATTGGGATAAAAGTATTAAAGAGATTAGTATACCTGTAAATAGTTTTTTAGATAAACTTTTCATCAAAGACCTTTAAATTTAAATATATTTAATACTAATGGTAGCATAAATTTTCTTATCAGATACTAGTTATATTTTGATATTACTATATTATATTTGATAAGCAAAATGAATATTATAAGTAGTAAATGGTAGATATTTCAACGCAAAAACACCCTAAGGCGCTCTGGTATATTATTGCAATATATATATGGGAATATTTTAGTTTTTATGGAATGAGAACTTTGCTTATTTTATATCTAATTGATTTTCTTAAACTTGGAGATACAAAATCATATGCTATTGCAGGAGCATATGTTACTTTGGTTTATCTATCACCAATAGTAGGAGGCGTAGCTGCAGATAAAATTTTAGGTTATAAAAAAGCAGTAATTTATGGGGCAAGTCTTATGTCTATAGGCCACCTTATTTTAGGTTTTGGTGGGGATAGTATGCTTTTTTATGGTATGGCGTTTATTGTTTGTGGGTATGGGTTTTTTAAAAGTAATGTATCTTGTTTGTTAGGTCAGCAGTATACTGCAGATGATCCAAAAAAAGATTCTGCATTTACACTATTATATTTGGGTGGAAATCTTGGTGGAATAATAGCTCCAGCACTTTGTGGATTGGCAGCATATTATTATGGCTGGCATTATGGCTTTGGTATTGCTGGTATTGGAATGATTTTAGGTTTGATTATTTTTATATCAGGATCTAAACATATTCCAGATGTTATTCCTGAAAACTCTACATCAAAAACATTGCAATCATCGATTATAATTTTAAGCATTTTAGTTGTACTATTTGCTAGCTATTTTTCATTGAGTTTATTATGGGATGGCTATTTGTTAGCAGTTGTTACTGCTATTACAGTGGTCTACTTTATTGCAATTTTATTCAAAGTAGATTCTTCTACAAGAAAATCATTGCTTATTTTGGTACCATTTTTTATTTTTGGTATAGTGTTTTGGATGTTTGATGAGCAACTTTATACTTCAGTAGAAGTATTTATTCATAGAAATGTTGATACATATTTACTTGGTATAGATATACCAGCAAGTATGTTTACCTCAATGAACTCATTATCCATCTTATTTGGAGGTTTAGTTGTTGCGTGGATATGGAAGAGAGTGAAGTCGCTAGATAATGATTTTGGTAGAATGATTAAATTTTCTTTTGGTTTTATTTTCCAATTATTATGTTTTATTTTGTTCTTTATGGCAGCAAAAAATGCAAGTGTAGATGGTACAACTTCAGCATTGATTGTTATAATCGCATTAGCTTGTTTGGGAGTATCAGAATTATTTATCGATCCAATAGCATTATCTGAGATTACATCAATCAAAGATAAAAAGCATACTGGGTTTTTAGCAGCCACATATATGCTTTTTACAGGAAGTATAGCTGGATTTATCGGTGCTAAGGTTGCTGATTTTGCTTCACTTGGAAACAGTAGTTCAAAAACGCTTGATTTAATTAGTCAAGCAGAATTGTTTCAAGGACTATTTATGCATATTATATTTGTAATATTTGTAACAGTATTATTGTGGTTTGTTGTGGCATTTTTTATTAAAAAATTAAAATAATCTTATTATAAAAAAATAGTCGTAGCTTATAAGATTTAGATTATTTATATATTAATTAACAAGTATAAAATGCTAGGATTTAGATATGGTTTTTGAGTAAATAGTTTATACTTAGCTTGAAATTGAAAAGAGATTTTAATTTGGACGAGTTAATTATAAATATGGAATAATATTAATGGAAATACAGCAAAACCACACTAGAATTAATATACTAATAGCTGTTATTTTTGTTTTATTAGCACAGCTAGTTACAGGAATAAATATTACAGGTTCTAAATATATTATTGAAACTACTCCTATTTTAGTTCTAGTTGAGTCTAGGTTTATTATAGGAGCATTATTTCTTATAGTTGTATTTCTCTTTCTAAATAAGAAAAAGAAAAAAGCTGAGATAATAGCAATAAAATCTTTAAATAAAAAACAATGGCTAGTATTGGTTGGTCAAGCATTAGGTGGTGGCGCTTTATTTAACCTAATTATGTTAGCAGGTGTTCAGTTTACTTCTGCTAGTATGGCAGGAGTTATAACAAGTACATTACCGGCAATGATACTTGTGCTAATGTTTTTTATATTAGGCGTACGATTAACGCCTTTAAAAATTATTTGTGTTGGTTTAGCGATATTAGGTCTAATTATTATTAATATTAATGGAATGATTCAACCTAAGATTACAACATTAAATTTATTAGGGGATTTTATTATATTTGTTGCAATGGTGCCAGAAGCAATGTATTACGTACTTGTGAAAGTTATGCCATTAAATATTAAGCCATTAAGTAATGCTCTTTTGGTTAATATTATTAATGCGATTTTTGTTGCACCTTTTATGTTTTTTACTCATTACGATACTTTGCAAAACCTTACTAGTCTTCAATATTGGATTATCCTATTATTAGGTATAGTATCTGGTTTATTTTATTTATTTTGGACTAAAGGAAGTGAGTTTTTAGAGGCTTCAACAACAGGAATGATGACAGCACTGATGCCAATTTTTACCTTAGTTATATCTTGGTTATTCTTAAATGAAACTATCAATCTTACTCAGACATTAGCCATGCTTTTAATAATCGTGTCAATTATTATAGGTAACTGGAGAAGAAAAAGACGGTAATTGGATTAATTTTTAATCAGGACATATAAAAAAAGGGTACACAGCCACTATTTTTTCATTATATAAAATGATTTTAGTATTTGATCGCTCTAATGCAGGAATTTTAAGCTCTTGGAATAATACTTTTAGTTTGTTGGCTTTGTTTCTACCTGGATATTTACACTTATCATCAGATTGTCTATCTCTAATAGTTAGTTTATTTAAGTCGTAATCTTTATTAGTTTGAGTTTTTAACCATTTTAATATCTCAGTATGCTTTGCTGAAAATGTAGTAGGCTTTAATACATCCTTTATCAAAAGTTGATCATATTCAATTGATATATCATATAGCGGATTAATATTAATCTTCCAGCCAGTAGAAGCATTATTGACTCCTAAATAAATATCTTGCACTTGTTTATTTTTAAGACTTTGAGATGTAATTTTTTTAAACCAAAAATGAATAATACTTTTTTGTATATCATTATCTAGGCTGATAAGTTTAGATATGGTGATATTGTCATTTTGAGATATTTGATCTAGTTTTTCGGTTATTAACTTATTTAATATATTATTACTTTGTCCACATATATTAGCACTACGAGAGAGAGTTTCACTAATATTTGGATTTACTTGTTGTAGAATGGGAATCACTTCATTACGAATTAGATTGCGACGATATTTTATATCTAGATTACTATCATCATAAATATAGTCGATATTATTTTGCTGAGCAAATGCCTCAGTATCTGATTTTTTGTAATTAAGCAGTGGACGTAAAATCGCACCAATATTTAGCTTCTTATAATAGGGTATCCCAGCTAATCCAGCTAATCCGGAGCCGCGCATAGCCTGAATGAGAAATGTTTCTGCTTGATCATCTAGATGATGTCCTAGTAGTAGTAGAGGATTTGAATAGTTTTTCATTTCTTGTTGAAAAAAACTCATGCGCTGTTTACTTGCCCATGCTTCAAAACTTTCACCTTTTGGAACTTGCTCTAGAGAGTGGCTAATAAATTTAATATTATATTTATCACAAGTTTTTTGGCAGTGTGTTTGCCACTCTAAAGCATTTGGGTGAACATTATGATTTATATAAATAGCAATTATAGGGGTATTTAGGTCTTTAGCAATATTTAATAAAACACTTGAATCAATACCACCACTGTAACCAATAATTATATGTGAAGGCGAGAATTTTTTTATTTCATTTGAGACAAGAGTTTTATCTATAGACATTTAAGGGTACCTCTGAAAACTATGTGTATGTGGATTACCTAGATCAAATTTATCACAGCGAGGCAAAAATTGAGAGTAATAGTATGCCTATTGCTAAGGTTTACAACACAGGTGTGGTGAATTTGGGCATTAAGATGCATGCTCATTAGTTATTAGTGTTACCCTTATATTAAATAGCGAGTTTTGATTGTTGCTTTGATCTTTTTAAATTCTTCAACAAGATCTCTAGCTTCATCTGAAGATGAGCGAATATCCATAACTACATAACCAATATTCTCTAGAGTTCTTAAATATTGCCCCTCAACATTTATGTTTTTAGAGGCTAATATTTTGTTCAGTTCATTCATCATACCAGGTATATTTTCATGGATATGTAATATTCTATGTGTATCTGTATGTATTGGTAGGGATATTTCTGGGAAGTTTACTGCATTTAAAGTAGAGCCATTATCAGAATATTTAATAAGCTTTGCACTAACTTCATTAGCTATGTTTTCTTGAGCCTCAAGTGTACTTCCACCAATATGTGGAGTTAGAAAGACATTATCAAAATCTCTTAATGGACTCTCGAAAACTTCTCCTTTTGAAGATGGCTCTATTGGGAAAACATCTATAGCAGCACCTTTTAATTTACCATTTTCTAGCACTTTAACTAAAGCATCAATATCAACAACATTTCCACGCGAAGCATTTATTAAAACAGAGTTTTCTTTCATAGCATCAAACTGTTTAGTTGAGATCATGTTTGCAGTTGTTGGAAGTTGAGGTACATGTAAAGATACTACATCTGATTGTTTTAGAAGATGATCTAAGCTACTTACCTGTACTGCATTTCCTAATGGAAGCTTTTCTTCAATATCGTAAAATATTACATTAAAACCAATACTTTCAGCTAAAACACTAAGTTGCATGCCAATATGACCATAGCCAATAATTCCTAGAGTTTTACCTCTAATCTCATTAGCATTCTCAGCAGATTTTAGCCATTGTCCGCGGTGGGCTTTAGCATTTTTATCAATAACATTTCTAATTAGTAAAATAGCTTCAGCTAATACAAGCTCAGCAACACTACGAGTATTTGAAAAAGGAGCATTAAATACAGGGATACCTAAATCATGAGCTGTTTTTAGATCTACTTGGTTTGTACCGATGCAGAAGCACCCTATAGCAGTAAGGTGCTGTGACTGTTCAAGAACATCTTTAGTTAGTTGTGTACGTGAGCGTAACCCAACTATTTTAAAATCTTTAAGCTTATCTATAAGATCTTGACCTTCTAAAGCAGTGTTTAGCAGCTCGATGTTTTCATATCCCGCGGCTTTAAATGCTTCTAAAGCATTTAAGTGAATACCTTCAAGTAGAAGGATTGGAATTTTCTTTTTATTAAGAGATAATTGACTCATTTAGACTAGTCCTTTAAATTGATATTTTTGCCTTAATAGCAGGATGGTATTTGTAATTTTTAAATTCAAAATCTTCATACTTATAGTCAAAGATGGAATCTGGTTTTTTTAGTATTTTTAATTTAGGTAGTGCTAATGGCTCACGGCTAAGTTGTTCAATAACTTGATCAATATGATTGTTATAGATATGACAATCTCCACCAGACCAAATAAATTCACCTACATCTAGATTACATTGCTGAGCAATCATATGGGTAAGTAATGAGTAGCTTGCAATATTGAATGGTACGCCAAGAAAAGCATCAGCGCTTCTTTGAGTAAGCATGCAAGATAATTTGTTATCTGCAACATAAAACTGAAACATAGCATGACATGGAGGTAAGGCGGAATTACCTATTGCAACATTCTCTTGAGGAGATATTTTTTCAGATGGTACAACACAAGGATTCCATGCAGAAACCAAAATCCTACGAGAATTAGGATTTGTTTTAAGCATGTCGATAACTTCAGCTATTTGATCAATTCCTTGACTATTAAAATCACGCCATTGCTTACCATAGATAGGACCTAGTTCACCGTCTTCTGTAGCCCACTCATTCCAAATACGAACTTTATTCTCATTGAGATATTTTACATTAGTGCTACCACTTAAAAACCATAGTAACTCATGAACAACGCTAGGTAGATGGATTTTTTTCGTAGTAACTAGAGGGAATCCTTTTTGAAGGTCAAAACGCATTTGATAACCAAAAATACTTTTAGTACCTGTACCAGTTCTATCACCTTTAGTCGCGCCATTTTCTTTTATATATTTTAGAAAACTTAGATATTCTCGCATTTGTTTTTTCCTCTTGTCTTGATAAATAGAGCAATTAAAATTATTGCACCTAATATAATCATAGGTAGAGATAGGATTTGCCCCATAGTCATCCAGTTAAAAAAGATATAACCATATTGAGGGTCTGGTTGTCTAAAGAATTCACAAATAAATCTAGCACAACCATATAAAAGCATAAATAAGCCCAAGACTAAGTAACGAGGACGTTTTTTCATAGTTACAAACCATAATACTGTAAATAGAATAACTCCTTCAAAGAAGAATTCAAATAGCTGGGAAGGGTATCTTGGTAAGGGACCTCCTGTTGGAAAAACCATACCGATAGGAGAATCTGTAACACGTCCCCAAAGCTCACCATTTATAAAGTTACCTATTCTACCTGCTCCAAGGCCTATTGGTACTACTGGAGCTACAAACTCTCCTAGATCAAAGAAATTAGCACCGACTTTTCTTGCATATAAAGCAAATGCTATAAGTACACCAATAAATCCACCATGGAACGACATTCCACCATCCCATATGTAAAGCATCTGTAAAGGATTGTCGAAATAATATGGTAAGTTATAAAAGATGATATAACCAATTCTACCACCCAGTATAACGCCTAAAGCAACATAGAAGACCAGATCTCCAACCTGTTCTGGCTTTACAGGAGACCATGGTTTTCTTTTAGCTCTATATTTAAGCAGAGCCCAACCAGCGAAAATTCCAAATAGGTACATTAAGCCATACCAATGAATTTCGATAGGTCCTAGTTTTAAAGCAATTGGATTAAAGTGAGGATAATGTAACATTAGTAAGCCTTAGATTAGTGCTTGAGATTCAAAATCTATTGCTGGAGAATAGTTTATATACTCTGGTTGTTGAGTCGGTTGAGCTTTTTTCTCAGCTGATTTTTCTTTTCTTTCACTATCTTTTTTAGTGTTTTTCTCACTAGTTTTTTCTTTAGCAGATGATGCTTTAGTATCAGCAGGCTTTTTCTTAGCTTCTTTATTTTCTGCTTTAGAAGTTGGTTTTTCTATTTTTTGAACAACTACTTCTTCTGTTGCTTGTTCTTGCTCATCAATAGTAATTACTTTTTCTTCTACAGCAGCAGCTTTTTTCTCTTGCTCAGCTTTAGCTTTAATTTCTTGAGCTTCTTTTAGAGCTCTTTCTGCTTCTTTTTTAGCTTCAATAATAGCATTTATTTCATTATCAACGGATATAGTATTAAACTTTAAGTATTTTTGAGTTTTTACTTTCTCTTCAGTGTTGATTTTTGTCGCACCATCATCTTTTAAGCTATTATAATTTTCCAAGACATCTTTAACCATTACAGAGATAAATTCATCTGGGTTTTTAGAAATAACTTTTTTGATATTATCTACGCTGTTATTTGATATCTGATTACTGTATTTGACTTTTGTAATATCAATAACTTCTTCAGCATTATTAAGACTAATATTATTGCTTCGGTTGTTATTTTTAGTATTTGAATTTTTGTCAAATTTATCGTTGTTTCTTTTATTTTTATTACGATCATTTGATCTATTATCATTAGTATTATTACGATCGTTATGCTTATTATTATCTCTCTGTGGCTTATTGTTCGCCTGAGGTCTTTGAGAGTTATCTTGGCCTTTGTTGTTTTTATTATTACGATCGTTAGAGTTGTTATCACGATTATTACGTTGATTATTATCTCTTTGATCTCTTTGAGGCTTGTTGTTTGTTTGCTGCCTTTGAGAGTCATTAGCTTTATTTTTGTTGTTTGGCTTTGACTCTTGTTTAGGAGTTTCAGTATTTTTCTCAGAGCTACTTGAAAAAATGCTAACTAATTTAGAGAAAAATCCTTTTTTATTAGTTTGTTCTTTAGCTGTTATTGGAGTTAAGCTCTCTTCTTTTTGACTAGATTGTTGGTCTGTATTATGCTCAGTGTTTGTAGCTTTATTTTCTACTTTAGCAGAAACTTGTTGATCTATAGCTTTACTTAGATCTACTGCAGCAACATTCTTTTTTCCAGCTTTTGGAATCTCAACATTATAGACATCTTCAATTAGGTCAGAGCTTGAACGATTAGATTTGTAGCTAGATCCCCAAATTCTTTGCATTTGAAATTTAGGAGACTCCATATTGAAGTTAGGGATAATCATTATTCTAACTTCTGAAATTCTTTCGATATCAACTATACTATCTCTCTTTTCATTCAGTATATATGCTGCTATATCTACAGGAACTTGGACTCTAATTTCATTAGTGTCATCTTTCATCGCCTCAGCTCTAATTTTACGTAAGATTGTAAGAGCTGTTGCTTGAGTTGTTTTAATGAATCCATGACCTTCACAGCGAGGACATTTTTGCATTACACTTTCGTTTATAGAAGAGCTTAGACGTTGTCTTGATATCTCAACAAGTCCAAGTTTAGAAATACGAGACATTTGAATGCGAGCCTTATCTTGTTGTAAAGCCTCCATTAACTTCTCTTCTACTTGCTTTCTATTTGGATAGAAAGACATATCTATAAAGTCAACAATAACAAGACCACCTAAGTCTCTGATTCTAAGTTGTCTAGCTACTTCTTCAGCAGCTTCTAAGTTTGTTTTAAATGCTGTAGTTTCAACATCTTCAGCTTTATTTGCTCTAGATGAGTTTACATCTATTGCTACTAGTGCTTCTGTTGTATCAATTACTATAGATCCACCGGATGGTAAACGAATTTCTCTTTTATAAGCATTTTCAATTTGTTGATCTATACCAAATTGAGTAAATAAAGGTAACTCTTCATTATAGAACTTAACTTTATTTATATCAAAACTTTGTCTAAGTAGATTGAGCTGTCTTTTAACATCTTCAAAACACTCTTTAGAGTCAACAATAATTTCTTTGACATCTTCTTTTAAATGATCTCTAACTGTTCTTACAATGATGTCACTTTCTTTATGTAGAAGGGCAGGTTTCTTAATCTTGTGATAAGTTTGTGAAATAGAAGACCATAGCTCAACTAATGTATCAAAGTCATGTTTTAATTCTTCAAATGAGCATTCAACACAAGCTGTTCTTGCTATTACACTCATATTTTTAGGTATATTTAGATCTTTTAAGTATTTTTTTAACTTCTCTCTATCATCACCTTCAACACGACGAGAAATACCACCACCATTAGGGTTGTTTGGTAGTAATACCATGTATGAACCAGCTAATGTAATAAATGTAGTTAAAGCAGCTCCTTTATCGCCACGTTCTTCTTTGTCTATTTGAACGATTAATTCTTGACCTTCAGATAGTAAAGGCGCGATATTATCACCATTAGGAACATCTTTTAGATAATACTCAGAAACTTCTTTAAATGGTAAGAAACCATTTTTTTCTTCACCATAGTTTACAAAAATAGCATTTAAGCTAGGTTCGATTCTTGATATATATCCTTTATAAATATTGGCCTTTTTTTGTTCTCTGTCGACATTCTCAATATCTAAATCTATAAGTTTCCCGTTATCTAAAGTAGCAATCCTCGTTTCTTCGCTACTTTTGCTATTTATTAATATTCTTTTCATTCTTAATTCCTTCAATAAATGTAATTCACAGCTGACCTTTTAACGAGTCAACTCGCTTTTGACCTTATGTTATGGTCGTTTTTATTAAAATCGCTATATTTTAAGCAAATTTCTTATGATGAAACTGATTAGATTTACCATCTCTAACCATATGCCTAATATTAGTTGCGATTTTGTTAAAGTACTATGTACGCAATTATTTGATATAATAGCAATATTGACTATTAAATGAAAGAATAATTAAGTTTTAAATGAGTCTTATTTATTTGGATTACGCTGCTACAACTCCACTTAGTCCTAAAGTTAAGCAAGCTATGTTAAGTTCTATTAATGATGATAATGATTTTTTTAATTCAGGGTCATCAACATATGAAGCAGCAGAGCTTGTTAAGTCAAAGATTGAACAAGTAAGATTTGATATTGCAAAAACACTAGATGTTTTACCACGTGAAATAATTTTTACATCTGGGGCTACAGAATCTAATAATCTTGCGATAAAAGGAGTAGCTTTTGCTTATGGAAGTAAAGGTAATCATATAATAACCTCAAAAGCAGAACATAAAGCAGTATTAGATGTATGTGCTTTTCTCGAAACACAGGGGTTTAGTGTTACATATTTAGATGTTAATAAATTTGGAGAGATTGATCTTGATCAGTTAAAAAGATCAATAACACAGCAAACAATACTTATAAGCATAATGGCTGTTAATAATGAGCTTGGAACTAAAAATAATTTGTCAGAAATTGGCAAAATTGCTAGAGAAAAAGGAGTGATCTTTCATATTGATGCTGCTCAAGGTTATGGCAAGATTGATATCAATATAAAAAATATGAATATTGATTTGCTATCTGTTTCTGGACATAAATTATATGCTCCTAAGGGAGTTGGGTTCTTGTATGTTAGATCTAAACGACCTAAAGTTAAATTGGTTAAACAAATACACGGTGGCGCACAAGAGTTTAATCTTAGGGCTGGTACTTTAGCAAACTACCAGATATTTGCTTTAGGAACAGCTTGTAAAGAGATGTTTGCTAAAAAAGAGCAGAATATTAAGCATGTAAAAGAAGTGCAAGATCAATTTTTAAAAGTTATAAATAAAATAGGCAATGTTAAAATAAATACAAATCTTGATAATAGTTATCCAGGTATTTTGAGTATTTCATTCTTAGGTGTAAAAGGAGAGACTTTGTTAGCGATGTTAGAAGGGACTTGCTTATCTATGGGGTCTGCATGTAACTCCCAAGCAGTTGAACCATCACATGTTTTAACTGCAATAGGTTTAACTTCAGATGAGGCTGAATCAACTATTAGAGTTTCATTTGGCTTACAAACTACTCAAGAGCAAGTTATTCAAGCAGCATTAAATATCAAACAAAAAGTTGAGCTCTTAAGGGCATTATCTCCACAAGGTGAAGCAAATGTACAATAAATTAGTAAAAGATCTTTTATCTAAAATAAAAATCGAAGATGGTTATATATTAACTGAGCAACAAAAATATCAAGTTAAAGATAGTTTTTCGACAGTAGAGTTATATATTTCTGATGATATGATCTCATATAGAGTTTTTGGTGATGCTTATATTATGGCTATGGTTAAATTCTTGCAAATGAAGTTACAAGATAAACAAGATCTTAAAGATATATGTTTAGAAAAGTTAGTTGCAGACTTTGATTTACCTGAAGTTAAGTATAGAAATGCTTTACAGATAGTTGAGCTGGTAGAGAAAATTAATGAGAGATCAGTTATATAATTTCTATATCTTGCATCAGCGCAAGTATAAAGAAAATGCTCTACTAGTAAGTGTATTTACACAAGAGTTTGGTAAGCTATCGGCTATTATTAGAACTAGTAAGAAAACTCTTAATTTGTATCAACCTTTAGTTAAGCTTAGAGGACAAATTAGTTTTGCTAAAAAAGAAGAGGGGCTTAATAAGATATATAATATTGAGTTTATTGAATCTTTTTATCAAAACTCATATATTAATCTATTATCTTTACAGTACATTAATGAGTTGATCTATTTGTTGTTGAGCTATTCTCATGAGGAGAAGCTTTTATTTGATAAATATGCATTTATCTTAAAGAATATTGATGAAAATAATTACAGATACTTATTAAGGATGTTTGAACTAGAGCTTTTAGATACTTTAGGACAAGGAATATATGTCGACTGTGATGTTGAGAATTTACCCATTAAAGAAAATTATAATTACTATATCATTCCTCATGGCTTTAAAAGATCTTTCGATATCCTTTCAAATACTGTAATGGGAGCTAGTCTTTTGAAAATTAATCAGCCATTTAGTATGTGGAGTGAAAGCGATTTAAAGATTATTTCTAGAGTAACACGAATATGTATAGATAATGTTTTAGCAGGTAAAAAGCTTAAATCACGAGAGTTGCTTGTTGATTATCTAAATTTAAAAAGGAGATGAGTTTTTATTTAGTAATTTATTCTTAAGAGCTTTTATAAATGATATTGTCGGCGGTATCAAAGATACAATTATTATTAAGATTATAAATAAGCCAAAGTATTTTTTCACAAAAGCATTGTTACTAAAGAAAAATGCTATGTAAATAATTAGATAAACCCAAATAAAGGCTCCGATAATACCCATAATTACAAATTTAGAATATTTCATACGTGCCATACCTGCTGTGAAAGGCATAAATGTTCTAACAATAGGTGTAAATCTCGCAAGAATTATAGCTAGAGGACCATATTTATTGAAAAAATCTTCAGCTTTTTCTAAGTGAGCTGTTTTTAATATTTTTGCATCATCTTTAAAGATACGTTTACCAATTATTCTTCCTAGAAAATAGTTGCAAGAATCACCACATACAGCAGCAAGAACTAAGATAGGAGCTACTAGGTGTACATTAAGAGTAGTGGCAGCACCTGTAAGACCTAGAGCAAATAAAAGAGAGTCTCCTGGTAAAAAAGGTGTTATAACTAATCCTGTCTCACAAAAAATAACTACAAAAAGTAATAAGTAAGTCCAATCACCCAAGATATTTATATAAGTGCTTATAAATTGATCTAGGTGTAATACAATATGTAATAGTGCAGTAATAGTATCCATTCGGATGAGACCTTTCAATGAATTGTCGTTAGATTATAAAAAAATAATTTTAAAAGGTTAAGGCTTTTTTGCTTTAATTTTGTTTTTGAACGATTTAATAGCCATTTGTATTAAAACAAATGCGATTATAAGCATTATTATTAGGCTTAAGTATTTTTTCACAAAAGGGTTATCACTAAAGAAATAAACAGTATATGTTATCGAAAATGACCATATGATAGCTGAAATTGCACCAAAGGTAACAAATTTGAAATAGTTCATACGGCTAACACCTGCAATAAAAGGTGTTATAGTTCTAACAAACGCAATAAATCGTGAAAAGAGAATAGCTTTGTTGCCGTGTTTATTTAAGAAATCTTTTGTTTTAATTAAGTATGCAGTTTTAAAAATTTTCGCATGAGTTGAAAAAATTTTTTCACCAATAAATTTACCTGTAATGTAGTTACAGCTATCGCCAACCACTGCCCCTAAAAATATTGCTAATACAGCTAGATGAATATTTAATCCAGTTGCTGCAGCTGTCACACCAACTGTAAATAACAAAGAATCTCCAGGGAAGAAAATTCCTAAAACAGAACCAGTTTCACAAAAAATTATAAAAAATAATAAGATATAAAACCATATTCCAAGACTATTAACAAAATAATTAATATACTCATTAAAATGTAAAATAAAATCAAACATAGCCAAACTACTCCGGTTTGATCTTTATTGATAATGCATGGATATATGGCATAAGGTTATCAATAGCTTTAAAAATTTCTTTATGTGATGAGATTTTTCTCATAGCACTTAATTTTTGCGAAGAGATATTTAATACAAAATTATATTTACCTTCAGTATATCCTCTATGCTTTATATGCTTATGTGTTTCATTAATTATTTCTACGCTTGCTTGAGGATCTATTTTAGACAGTATTAACTCTTTAATTTGATTTGTTACAGTAATACTATCCATTTCATAAAATCCTTGTAGGTGTGATTATTGTATCAAGCTTGATGTCATATGTATTAATGATAATAGCATCATTTTGCTGTTCATCAAAGGCTATACCTATGGTTATAGGTGATTTTTCATTCTTTTTAAAACTTAATGAATAGTCATAAAAGCCTCCGCCCATGCCCATTCTGTACTTATCTTTTGTAAATCCAACTATGGGAACTATAATTATATCTAGCTCCCATGCTGCTACTATATCTTGAGGTTGATAGAAAGGTTCTTTGATTTTATATTTATTTAAATAATAATGTTTAGAGTCTTTGGTAAACCATAATCCATGTTTTATAAACGGATGAACTATTGGTAAATAAATGTTGTTAAAAGTATCATTTATAAGAGTAGTATTTATCTCATTTTTTAATGATAAAAAACTAGCTATTTTTGGATTTTGAAAAGTTTCTTGTATGTAATTAATAACTTTTTGATTTATCTCTTTAGATAAAGAGTCTTTATTTTCTAAGCTATTTCTAATATTTAGTAAATGTTTACGAATTTGAATTTTATCCATAGCAACATGTTTTAAATATAAATAATAGTTGTCCAGATTACCGTTTTAGCTCAATGTTCTTGATCCCTTTTGGTATCAAGTGGGTGTCATAGTTTCAACGTTGGGCTTCTTTGTCAGTGCAAAGCACCAAAGCTTGCTCTCTAGTTAAAACACCAAACTCCCTATTCTAAGTAGTATCGGCTCAAGATTGTAGCTAAACCACTAATAATCCAGACAACTAAACTTTTGAATTACATCGCTATTATAGATTACATAAGAGTTGGTTTGAATGGTTTATAGTAAAAAGTTTAGAGATATATTTCTTGACTTTCTTTAAATATCTACTGTTAGTGATAATTTATAATAAAAGGGCAATCTACATGCTCAGTATATTGGCAATTAAAGTTTTTTAAATAAGAGTTTTGTTCTTGATAAATATGTAAATTTTGCGTCGATTTCATAGTTGCAGTTATGAGATGTGCTTCAATATTCGAGTAGTAGAAACATTCTATATCACAGATCTTATCTTTACAGTTGACTATATCTGCGCCTTTAAATGTTAGTGGGTATTCAGAGAATTGCGTGGGTATTTGATCTTTAGCAACCCAGCTATATTTAAAATTATGGAAGTTAGTTTCCGCAGTTAGGCCTTTAATGGTGGTTTTAAAGTTTTGAGGTGAAGGGCAGTAGTAAATAGTAGTATTAGCTAAAGAATATAGAGGATAGATAAGAATAATGAGTAATAAAGCTTTTTTATAGTACATATTTTGATTTTGAAAAAGAGCAATTTTTTATTATGAAATTAATTATATATATTTTTATTTTATTTTTTTAATAAATAGATCTATCAAAAATAAATAAGGCGTATTAATTTTAAACGGTCGTCTTATTGGAAAATATTTACTCTGTAATGTATTTTAAATTTATAAAAACCTTTTAAAAATAGCCTAGCCATGAGGTTTCTATTTTTTATTTATTCCATTAGTCAGTTATTGTTGACTTATCGATTGGACATAGGTGTTTCACAAGTTTTAGATATAGTTTAATATAAGGAATAGTTAACTATGAACTCAGCGATATTTTCATTCTGCCAGATTGCTACATTTAATAGAGTTGCTATTGATGCTAAGCAGATTCAACACGAGTATGGCGACACAGATGGTAGAATAAGTGAAGTCAATTTACTAAGAGCAATCAAAGCTAATAATTTTAAAAAGACTGTTGAATAAATCTTTCAATTTCTATGAATAGGAATATTTTTGCTATTTTTAGTAAAAACTTAGCCTTA
>NZ_JAWUZH010000014.1:0-47987 GCF_036281795.1 Francisella sp. 19S2-4 | reverse complement strand
TTAAAATACTAATATCTGTAACATCTGTATTTTACAAAATATATCTAACAATTTGGGATATTAATTCAACAGTCTTTTTGAGTAAGCCAAATACAGGAACTTTACCACTAGCTCCTCTACCTCGTTTACCTTTACGAGATCCCCAAAAGTAGCTTTCATCTACTTCAATCTCTCCTGTAAACATTTATAAATGCTCACTATTTTCATAAATTAATAATCTTAATCTATGAAAATAATAGCTGGCTGTAGTTTTATTTAGTGATACTAATTCTGATACAGTTCGCGCTGTACTTCCTGCTATAAATAACTCTATTAATTTCTCTTGCTTGTATGTACTTAATCTACTTTTTCTCATCAAAACCATCCTAACATAACTTAGTTATCTAGGACAGCCCCTAAGTTTTTAATCTGTTAGAACTATATTTTCATCTTTGATATTTATCTCTAGACTATCTCTTATCAACTTTACGCTTTCATCATTATGAATTTTTTGTACAGCATTCTCACGCTTTATTTCTGCTGGGGATTTATTGTTAGTGCTTGTGGTTTGATTTGGTAGATTCTTAATATCAAGTCTAAAACTTGGGTTGTTTAAGAATTCACAAATAGCTGATTGTAGTTTTGTAATGCTTTGAGGATCAAGTTCTAAAATTTTCTTAGCATCATCATTAAGTTGGATGTCATATATATCTCCATTATCTTTAATTAAGTGACTATTGAATGCTAATGTTTTTGTAAATCCTTTGAGTTTTATTTTGCTAAGAGTATTAAACCACTGTTTATCAAGATCATTATGTTCTTTTTGCTTTGGAGTATTAGAATTTTGAGCTTTTATAGGTTCAGTAATAGGTTTATTAAACTCTTCTTTGAGATTAGAGAGTTCTCTATTTTTAGGTTTAGTTATGTTGTTTGTGCTAGAACTAGAGGGTAAAGCGTTACTACTTAAATTTTTTTTTTTGAAAGCTATTAGTCTAAGAATAGCCATTGCTAGTCCAGTTTCAAAGCTTGGAGCTAATGATAGATCTCTTTTTGCTGAGATAGTAAGTTGATAAAGTAAATGGGCTTGTTCAATATCTATTTTTTCTAAAATATTGTTTATCAAATCGACATTAATTTGATTTGTTGAATCTAAACTTTCAGTTATGCCATATAAACAACAGCTAAACCAAATTTCTGCTATTCTATCAAGCACAGCTTCAGCATTGTCTTCAGATAGTGTAAGGTTCTTAACTGCAGGCAATATTTTATTAGGTGTATCATTTATAATAGCATCTATTAAAGTATAGATTTCCTCACTATCAACAATACCAAGCATTTGTTTAACTTGTGATTGTTCAAGCTTGCCACTACAAAAACTAATTGCTTGATCAAGTAGGCTTAGTGCATCTCTAAGACTTCCTTTTGCATGATAAGCTATATAATCAAGAGATTGTTCATCAGCCTCAATATTCTCTTTAGAAAGAACCAGTTTTAATTGGTCTTTTATATCAGATTGAGATATATGTTTTAAATGAAGCTGTATACATCTAGAGAGTATTGTTACAGGAATTTTATGATAATCAGTAGTAGCTAAGATAAACTTTACATATTCTGGAGGCTCTTCTAGAGTCTTTAATAATGCATTAAAACTCTGCTTAGACAGCATATGAACTTCATCTATTAAGTAGACTTTATAGCGACCTTGAGAGGGCATGTATTGGATGTTATCAAGAATTTCTTTCGTTTCTTCTACGCCTGTACGTGATGCAGCATCAATTTCAATTAGGTCAATAAAGCTATTGTTATTTATGGCAACACAGTTCTCGCATTCATTACATGGGTCAGCCGTTACACCTGTTTTACAGTTTAAACATTTTGCTAGTAATCTGCCTAGGGTTGTTTTGCCGACTCCTCTGGTACCAGTAAAAAGATACGCATGATGAACTTTCTGTGCTTCTAATGCATGTACTAAACTATTTAGAGCATGTTGCTGACCAGCAACTTCAGCAAATGATTGAGGTCTATATTTTCTTGCTAATGCTTGATATGACATTTACAAATTTGTATTTAAAAATCTTATATTAAATGATAGCAGAGTTGCCTCAAAAGAATAAGATGTTATTTTAATAACTTTAGTGAGTCTTTATTTGTAATATTGAGCTCAAAAATATAAAATCTATACACAAATTTTAGCTAACATAAACATTATCAAATGGAATCTATAAACTATAGAGTTTTATTGAAAAATTTAACGGCCCGTATTGAATCTTTACGGGACTATCTTTGACTATGAGGTTAAAAAAGAAAAGTTAACAGAAGTTCTTATGGAGCTAGAAGATGGCTCTATTTGGGATAATCCCGAGTATGCACAAAATTTAGGTAGACAAAAGGTTGAACTAGAGAGTGTAGTGCATAACTGTGAGCATATTTCAGAAACATTAGAGACTTTATCAGAGCTTTTAGAGCTTGCTGAAGAAGATGATTCTCTTATGCAAGAGATTGCAAAAGATACTCAAGATGTTACGACTGAAATTGAGAAACTTGAGTTTCGCCGTATGTTTTCTGGTGAGATGGATGTTAATAATGCATTTTTAGATATACAGTCGGGCTCAGGTGGTACAGAGGCACAAGACTGGGCTGAGATGTTAATGCGTATGTATATGCGCTGGGCAGATAGCCATGGTTTCAAAGTAACTGTTGATGATGTATCAGATGGAGATGTTGCAGGTATCAAAGGGTGTACTTTAAAGATTGAAGGTGAGTATGCTTATGGCTGGTTGAGGACTGAAACGGGTATTCACAGGTTGGTTAGAAAATCACCTTTTGATTCAAATAGTAAGCGCCACACTTCATTTGCATCAGTTTTTATATCGCCCGAAGTTGATGATAATATTGATATAGAAATAAATCCTGCTGATTTGAGGGTTGATACTTATAGAGCATCAGGAGCAGGAGGACAGCATGTCAATAAAACTGACTCAGCTGTTAGAATAACTCATGTTCCTACGAATATTGTTGTGCAAAGTCAAAGTGATAGGTCACAGCATAAGAATAGAGATAGTGCCATGAAGCAACTTAAATCTAAGCTATATGAGATGGAATTACAAAAGCGTAATGCAGAAAAAAATGCTTTAGAAGATTCAAAATCAGATATTGGTTGGGGTAGTCAGATTCGCTCTTATGTTCTTGATCAGTCTCGAATTAAGGATTTAAGAACAGGTGTTGAAAATACTAATACTCAAGCAGTTTTAGATGGGGATTTGGATAAGTTTATTGAGGCTAGCCTAAAAAGTGGGTTATAATGAATAGTTTTATAAAATAAAGTTTCGCTACTTGCAGCGTAAGCTATAGCGACATACTTTTTTCATGGCAGAAAAAGTATGCAAAACTGCCTAGCACTTGCTATCGCTTATTTGCATGATAATGGTATCTACAAAACTCGCGTAAGCTCAAATAGTTGTAGATACTTTTCCATTATCATTGGCAAAAGCTAACCGTTAAAGTGCAAAAGTAATATAATAATAGGGTAAAAAATGAGCAGTAAATTAAAAGATTTAATAAAAAATTCAATCAAAGAATACTTGGATGCTAATGATATGGCAGTTAAAGATGCTGTTAGAGGGAAAATAAGAGAGCAGATCAGTAACTCTCTTGGAGAAATTAGTGAAATAAATGAGCAAGTTAAAGAGAAAATATCTAACCTTGTGAAAAAGCATATTACAGATATGCAAGAAAGCTCACAGATGGCATTAAGAAAAGAAAAATTACAAACACTTGCAGAGCAAAATAATGGTATTAGCCATCCAAATAGTTTTAGAAGAAATATCGTTGCTGCAGACTTACAAGCAAAATACTCTGACAAATCAAAACAAGAGTTAGAAGAGTTAGAGCCAAAAGAGCTTTATAAAGTAACAGGTAGAGCTGTTTTAAGAAGAGTAATGGGTAAAGCTTCTTTTATTACTTTGCAAGACTTCTCAGGAAGAATACAAGTTTATTTGAAAAAAAGCGATTTACCAGAAGGTCAGTATGATACCTTTAAGAACCTTTGTGATTTAGGTGATATAGTTGGTATTTCTGGGACTATGTTTAAGACAAATACTGGTGAGTTATCTATTCAAGCAAATCACTTTGAGATCTTGACTAAAGCAATTCGCCCACTTCCTGATAAGTTTCATGGCTTATCTGATCAAGAGACTAGATATCGTCAAAGATATGTTGATCTTATTACAAATGAAAAAGCTAGAGAAGTGTTTAAAGTTCGTTCAAAGGTAGTGAGTTTTATTCGTAACTATTTTGATAATATGAGTTTTATGGAAGTAGAAACTCCGATGATGCATGTTTTGCAAGGTGGTGCAGCAGCTAAACCATTTAAAACACATCATAATGCTTTAGATATGCCTTTATATCTGCGTATAGCTCCAGAGCTATATCTAAAAAGATTAGTTGTTGGCGGTTTTGAGCGTGTTTATGAGATAAACCGTAATTTCAGAAATGAAGGTGTATCATCACGTCATAATCCAGAATTTACAATGCTTGAGTTTTATATGGCATATGCGGACTATAATGATCTAATGGACTTAACAGAAGATTTATTATCTAAGCTTGTCCAAGAAGTTACAGGTACTCAAGAGCTAGAGTATGGAGAATATAAAATTAACTTTGGTGGTAAGTATGAGCGTATCTCAATGGTTGATTCGATAGTTAAGTATAATGACGATATTTCAAAACAAGATCTAGCAGACTTTGAATCGGCTAAGAAAATAGCTGATAGGTTAAAAATCAAAGTAGAAGCTTTCCATGAGCTAGGTCATTTAATAAATGAAATATTTGAAGAGACTGTAGAGCATAAACTTATTCAGCCAACATTTATTACAGATTACCCAGCAGTAGTTTCACCATTAGCACGTAGACAAGATTGTAATCCAGAGTTTACAGATAGATTTGAGTTTTTCATAGGTGCGCGAGAGATTGCTAATGGTTTCTCTGAGCTAAATGATGCTCAAGATCAAGCAGAAAGATTTAGAAAGCAGGTTGAAGCAGCATCATCAGGTGATGATGAAGCTATGCCATATGATAAGGACTATATTCGTGCTCTTGAATATGGTATGCCACCAACAGCTGGACAAGGTATTGGCATTGATAGACTTGTAATGTATTTGACAAATTCACAGTCTATTAGAGATGTCATACTATTCCCTCATATGAAGCCTGAATAGGTCTAAGTTCTAAAAATATTCTTAAAACATTTTAATAAAGGAAGTATATGTCTAAAGAAATTATTAGTCATGGTGTATTTATTAATTATGATGAAGCTTACAATGAAATCAAACTTAGAATAGCAAATGATGAAAGTTTATTGGAGCTTTTAAACCAGTTAGAAAGTTGTCCTTTAGGTAGGTTTTTAATTCAAAATAGAGGACTTAATGCATATTGGACAAAGGTTATAACTCAGGATAAAGGTGGATATACTAATGATTTTGAAACTAAGCTTATAACTATACCTCCTATATTTAATGCTACTCAGGAAAGATATCAAATTTTTAAGCAGCAAGTTTTAAGTTTGTCGAATGGCTCAAAAATATTATCTGTACCTGCAGGACTTTTACCAGAGTTCTCAGAAAAGTTGATTTTATCTAAAAAGTTTAAGATAGATGCTTATGATCTTGATAGTAACTGTGCGGATCAAAGTGGTTTGGCTAAGTTGGAAGATGTTAACTATATTGTTAAAGATGTTTTTAAAATGAATGTTAAAAATCACTATGATGCAGTTATCAGTAATGGCCTTAATATTTATCTTAAGACAAATGATGAGGTGCAAAAGTTTTTTCAAATATTAAATAACTCTTTAAAACAGGATGGTATACTTATTTCTAGCTTTATTGCATCTTTAGAGGAAGTTAATATTAAGAACTTAGATAATGCTAAGTTTGGTAAACAAGTTTTTGCTGACATTCTAAATGTTACCTGGACAAAAACTCATGCTGAAGATGAGTTTAGCCAAATTTTATCTAACTGTGGTTTTGATATTAAAGAAATAATTTATGATAGTCAGAAAATGTTTCCAACAATAGTAGCTATTAAAAAATAGTTTATATTCTAATGATCATCATCGTAGCTAGCTTTATGAGATTTACCTTCTATATATGAAGTAAACGCGATTAGTAATGCAGATACTACAAATACTAGGTGGATAGCTGCTGACCATGCTAAGTCTCTATCTGATGAATGAGATACTTCTAAAAACTTTTTTAAAAGAGAGATAGAGGAGATACCTATGATAGAACCAGCAATCTTTAGTTTAACTGCATTTGGAGATAGCTTTTTAATCCAAACAGGTTGACCACCACCTTTTTTTTCAAGGTTCATTTTACTTACAAAATTTTCATAACCACTAATTACCACTATTACAACAAGATTTGCTACAAGTACCACATCACAAAGTGTCAGGGCTAATATAATAAGTTGATCTTCATCAATAGCATGATAATGAGTAAATAGATGATATAGCTCATGGTATATTTCATAGATAAAGCCAAATAAAACTAGCGATAGAAGTAAATAAATTGGTGCTTGAAGCCAACGAATACCAAAAATAAACATTTCAACAATAGATAACAACTTATTTATATATTTCCCCATTTAAATGGCCCTTAATTTTAAAGTTTCTAAATATCAAGATATATGAAAACTAAATTAAAAGCAATAAAAGTCTATTTTGAATAAATGAAAATTATCTTGGATAAGCACTAGATAGAATAGGGTAGGTGAAAAAGATAAACTGTCCGATATTAACTAGATAATGACAAATAATGCTAACTTCAATTTTTCGAGTTTTGATATACGCTAGACCATAAATAATACTTGCAATAAAAGCAAGTATTGCAAAAAATATCCCAGCAAAAATTATATGTATTAAGGCAAACATTAAAGATGTGATAAGTACAGCTACAATTGGACTAGTATACGTTTTAATTTTTGTTTGGACAAAACCTCTCCAGAATATTTCTTCAGGCATACAAGTGAATATTAAATTTACAAAGATAAAGACAAAGGTATAGTTAGTTAGCTTGAAGTCATATCTTATAAAACCAAATATGTAGCTTATAGGTAATAAAATGAGTATTGCTATTAGACCATATAAGAAGCCTAATTTGATAGTAGCAGATAAATCACTTAGTTTGTCTAAAAGGTTGATTTCAGATGAAAAGAATATAATAAAATATGTAAGTATTAGTGAATTGTAATTTAAATATAAGGTAAAAGGAATTGCATCTAGGGAAATATGTATGTTTTTGATAATACATAGATTATGAAAACCAGGTAAAATATGCATATAGTTAAGTAGCAGGAAAAGGGTAGTTATGACAAATAAAGCTAAAAGAGCTATTTTTTTGCCTTTATATTTATAAATTAGATAAATAAATAGACCTGATAAGATAGTTATTAAGATTCCTATATAACTTATTATTCCACTAATAAAGGCAAGTAATAATGAGATCGTAAAAAGTATATTTGCTATTTTCTTGTGTTTTCTCAGCCATATAGTAAATAAAGAGAGAACTATTAATATATATGTTAAGTAAATAAATATACTCATGATTTATTGAGCAGCAACTTCTTCAAGTAGCTCAACTATATCTTTATTGCCATTAGCTTTAGCATCATCAATGGGTTTTTTATTTCGTTTATCTTTAGCATTAACATCAGCACCTTTATTAATAAGATATTTTACAACATCTTTATGTCCCTCTGCTGCGGCTAAATGTAAAGCTGTTCTTTTATCATAATCACCCTTATTGATATCGGCACCTAAGACAATAACTCTTTTGATTTCCGATATATCTCCTGTACTCGCGGCCCAAATTAATTCAAAAGTTAAGTTTGATTTAGCAATCATACGATTTTCTATAGGATTAATTTTATCGCTACAGGCAATATGATCATAATTATGAAAACTAAATTTATCTATCAATCTTTTACTAAATTCAACTCCTCTTGCAGAGTTATGGTTTGGGTCCAACCTTGGTGAAAATATAGCAAATCCACCAACGTTTGGTATCGCTATAACTAAGGCTCCAGAAACTCCTGATTTAGCGGGAAGACCAACTGAGAAAGCATATTCTCCAGAGAAATCGTACATGCCACATGAGTACATCATTGATAAGCAGTTACGCACAGTAATAGGAGAAAATATTTTTTTGTTAGTTAATGGGCATATACCACCATTTGCTATTGATGCCATTATTTTTGCCATTTTCTTTGCATTTACTTGTATAGAACATGTTTGGAAATAAAAATCTAAAGCTGTATATATATTAGCTCCCTCAGGAAAAGCCCCAACCTCTTTCATAAAATGTGCTAAAGCATAGTTTCTATCGGCAGTCTCTTTTTCAGAGTGGTATGTAGCATTATCAAAGCCAATTGGCTCACCGCCAGCAAGATCTTTCCATACTTGAGTGATATATTCGAATCTATCTGCAAGATTCCATTCTGGTTTTATTAGTGAGCAAGTCATAATAGCACCAGAATTAATCATAGGATTATGAGGAAGATTATGCTTATTTAGTGCTATTGCATTAAAAGTTATTCCACTAGGTTCTCTACCTACATGCTTATGAACTTTATCTTCGCCATTTAACTCAGTAGCTATACAGTATGTTATTGATTTTGCTGTAGATTGTACACAGTAAGGATGAAGGTAGTCTCCTAAGGTAATCATTTGCCCATCAACACTACAAAACGCTACAGCAAAAAGGTCTGGATCAACTCTTGCTAATTGAGGTATATAATTGGCATTTTGACCAGATGTGTTTTTTTTAGTTTCATTATATATCTCGATAATTTCTTTTTTGAAATCTTTAAAATCAGGAATAATAAAACCTTTATTAATGGATTTTTCAATAAGACTAATACTATCTGAACTAAAATCTAGAAATTTTTCAAAATCAATCTTATCAATGCGTGAGAAATTATCCAGTTTTATTATAAGTTTTTTAATACGTGGATCATCTGTTACGATGCCAGACTCATCCAAAGCATCTAGAATATCACTTTTAGTAATAAACCCATCTTTATCACAAATAGCATCAAAAATGTTTCTACAAAGATCTTCACTAGTTGAATAACTTGTCATTATTTTATCCCTCTATTTGTATTTTTATTAAAATAATAGTAGTTTGTGTATTCTACAGAAAAAAGTGGTTTTAATATAGGTAGATAAAGCTTGTTTTGGATAAATATTAGTTGATAGTAGCTGTTGCAAGAGCTATAGCCACTAAATATGGATCTGAATTTGCACCAGGTCTTCTATCTTCAAAGTATCCATATCCTTTTAATGCAACAGGTCTAGGTATTCTAATAGAACATCCTCTATCTGCATCGCCAACTTTAAATGTATTAATATCACAAGTCTCATGAAGACCTGTTAGTCTTTCGTGAAGATTAAATCCATAGCTTAAAATATCTTTTGAATGATTTTTCTCAAGATTTTTAACTATTTTTACGATTGCTTGTTTACCTTTTTGAGGGTCTCTAGTGTCTTTAGTTGAGAAGTTTGTATGCATACCTGCACCATTCCAGTCACCTTTGATAGGCTTATTATCAAAAGAAATAGTTATATCAAACTCTTCCCCTAATCTTTCTAATAGCCATCTTGCAATATGAGTATGATCTGATACGTTTAATATGCCAGCGTCTTCTCCATCAACACCTCTATAGCCAATTTGGAACTCCCATTGACCAGGCATTACTTCAGCATTAATACCATAGAATAATATTCCTGCATCTAAACATGCTTGCATATGAGCTTCTACTAAATCACGACCAAAAGCTTTATTTGCTCCAGCACTACAATAGTATGGACCTTGAGGGCCTGGGAAACCAGTGGTTGGCCAGCCTAGAGGACGACCATCTTTAAACATAGTATATTCTTGTTCAAAACCAGCCCACATCTCATGGTTCTCACTAGCATTATCTAAAATTTCTCTTAGTTTAGCTCTATTGTTTGTTTTATGAGGTGTTTCACCATCTGGGTTGTAAACCTCACATAAAACAATATAACCACATTCTCTTAAAGGATCAATTACAAAATTGACAGGTTTAATTATACAGTCTGAATCACTACCTGTAGCTTGGTTTGTAGAAGATCCATCAAAACTCCATTCAGGGAAATCTTGAGGGTTTGTAACCTCTTTAAAAGGTAAAACTCTTGTTTTTGATCTAAGCTCAGGCACTGGATCTGTACCATCAATCCAGATATATTCTGCGGTCATTGTCTTCATATTTACTTTAGCTTCCTTTAACTTTTATTGGCTCAGTATAAATAATATCAAGTGTCTAAAAAAAGTAAATGATAACTATAGTAAGTTAATTAAAAAAACATAATTTATGGTAAAATACAATCATAAATTTAGCTAAATAGTTGAAAAGCTATTTCATTTAGTTGTAGGCGTGTGTTTGCTTTCTTAGCACCTTTGATAGATAAATCTGTATTAAGACACATTTCTAGACACTTTGATATTGTATCTAAGCTAATTTTATTCGCTAGGCTTGTATAGAACTTCTGTTTTGACTGCCAGATATTATTATCTTTGAAGATTTTTTGATGATATGTTATTTGAGTGTTTTTTAGTTGGGAAAGAATTCTTAATTCTTTCTTTAGGCACCATAATACTAAAGGAGGCTTATCATTTTCAGTTAAAATATTGTTCAATATTTTTAGAGCCTTAGTTTTTTGCTGAGCAAGTATTGCTTCAGAAAGATCAAAAACATCATAGTTTGCATGCTCATGGAGAAAAGGGCGTATTGATTTTTCATCAAAAGAAGGAGTGTTTTGTCGTGCTAGAAGTTTTAATATTTGTTTTGTAGCTATGAGGTTACCTTCTGTTTTTTGTGCTAAAAGTTCTACTGCTTGTTGAGTTATATCAAGATTTAAGTTTGATATTTCATTATTTATTATGTTAACAGCATTGGTAAAGTTTGGTTGAAATATTCTTATATGAATAGCTTTACCTTCAAGACTTTGAAACCATTTAGCTGAGATGTTTTGTTTTTTCATACCATTAAAAACAAGTAAGTAAACATTCTCATCATCATTTAATAAATTTTCAGTCAGAGCATGCTGTAAATTTTTTTGAGGAGGCTTTTCAAAATTAAATTGAATAAACTTATCCATCGAAAATAAGCTTAAACTATCTGTCTCATGATATAAAACATCTAAATTTTGTTCGCTTAGGTCATGATAAGAAATTTCAAAGTTTTTTTGTTTAAATTGGCTGGTTATCTTTTCTATAATATTATGTCTTTGTAAAGGCTCATCTCCCGTTACAATAAATAGCTTATAATTTGTAAGATCATTTTTTTTGAGAAAATCAAAGTAATTTAGTTCCATAATATTAAAAAAATTTAACTATTCTTATAACAAGTATTTAGTTTACTATATTGTATGCAGATTAAAAAATTTAAAAAGTGGTTTGAATATGAAAAAGTTATTTGTGATATTAATAAGTGTGTCGATGCTATTGCTTTCAGGATGTGTAACGAAGCCAGATAATATAGAGCCTGTCAAAAGCTTCCAAGCAAGTAAGTACCTAGGTAAGTGGTATGAGATAGCTCGCTTTGATAATAGTTTTGAAAAGGGTATGACAAATGTTTATGCACAATATAGTTTAAATCCTGATGGATCTATAAAAGTAGTAAATAGTGGGATTACACCTTCTACTGGTAAGAGAAGTTATGCTACAGGTGTAGCAAAATTTGTAGAAAATAAGAATACAGCATATTTAAAAGTTTCTTTCTTTAGGCCATTTTATGGAGCATATGTTGTATTTAAGCTAGATGATAACTATAAATATGCTTATGTTGCAGGAGATAATAAGAATTATCTATGGCTACTTTCTAGAACAAAAACAGTACCTCAAAATGTAAAACAAGATTTTATTAAAAGAGCAAAAGAACTCGGCTATGAAACTAATAAGTTAGTGTGGGTTAAGCAATAATTTTATAGAAAATATTTTTTATTTTAATCATCTTAAAAAAATGTAAAATACATATATGCTTTCTGTTATTTAAGATATTAGTGTCTCAATCTTATAAACTTAATAAATTTGACCTAAGTTGGCTGGTTGTCAGTATAGGTATGGCGGTAGGTGCTGGTATAGTCCTTGTCCCAGTTAGTGTTGGAGTTGTTGGATTTGCGGTTTTTATGGTATCAATATTGATAGCATATCCAGGTATTTATCTTTTTCAAAAACTTTATATTCAGACACTGTTTGAATCAAAACACCCTAAAGATTATAAAGAAGTTGTCGCTGAGCTACTAGGGAAAAAATGGTCTGTATTTTTAGGAATTTTATATTTGCTTATGATGTTAATATGGACAGTAATTTATGCTGAGATTGTTGCGAAATCTCTAGCATCATACTTATACATGTTTAACTTAACTACAAATCCTCATCTTGAGCAAAATGCTTTATATAGTGCTTTTTTGATGGTAGCTTTGATTTTCATCGGAATGAAAAGTCAAAAAATATTTGTAAGAATATCTACTTTTTTAGTAGCTCTTCTAATCATAGCAATTGTTATTGTATCTATTTGTTTGATACCGCTATGGTCAGTTAATAATCTTTTGGTGTTGCCATCTGATGGTGGTGAGTTTGTAGCTAAAAGTATTATAATGTTACCATTCTCATTAACTTCTATTTTATTTATTCAATCTTTAAGTCCTATGGTCATTGGTTATAGAAAAGAATATGCTAACCAAGATAAGGATATGGTTTTAAAAAAGACGCTTAGAGTTATGACCTTAGCATTTATTATCTTGGTTGTAGTGATTGGCTTTTATGTATTATCTTTTTCATTAGTCATTCCAAAGTCCCAAGCCTTAGAAGCCACAGCGAATAATCAGTCTGCCTTTATATTACTCGAGAGCCATGGATTATCTAATCAAGTACTTTATTCTTGTGGAATTATTATTAGCTTATGTGCAATTTTGACATCTTTTTTAAGTATTTTAGCTGGTATGGAAGAATCATTAAGAGGAGTCTTGCGAGCAAAACTTAAAAGTACTAGTTTAATTATTGAAAATAAAGGGCTATTAAATTTAAATACTATAGTAGTAATAGCTATCTTTTTATTAACTTGGCTTTCTATAGTTTTTGATGCGCCAATATATAAGCTTGTACCTTTATCTGGACCTATATTCGGAATATTAGGATGTTTAGTGCCAGCATATATTGTTTTTAAAAGGCCTGCACTGAAGAAGTATCGAACTAAGAGTATTTACTTTATTATATTTATTGGAGTTATCTTAGTTATATCGCCGTTGTTAACATCAGCGTTGTCATAAAAATAAACTGAGAATTAGATAAAATACATAGTTTGATTAAAGGTATAGAGAGAATTAAAAAGATTAAAATTAATGTCTAAAATGTCTCATTCCCGTGAATACCATAGCTATTCCAGCTTTATTAGCAGCATTGATAACTTCTTGATCATTTTTAGATCCACCTGGTTGAATCACGGCAGTTGCGCCAGCTTTGATACATTCCTCTAGACCGTCAGCAAATGGGAAGAAAGCGTCAGATGCAACAGCAGAGTTTTTAGCACCTTCATGAGCTTGAGCCTTTTCAGCACCAATTCTAGCCGAATCTACACGAGACATTTGTCCAGCACCAATACCAACTGTTTGAGTATCTCTAGCATATACGATAGCATTTGATTTTACATACTTAACAGCTTTCCAAGCAAACATTAAATCAGCCCATTCTTTATCAGTAGGTACTCTATCTGTAACAACTTTACAGTCATTAGCATCAACACCGCCATTATCATATGATTGAGATAAGATTCCACCATGAATATTTTTGCTTATCATGCGTGATGATTTTGTGTCGAAAACTTTACCTGTCTCTAGTACGCGTAAGTTTTTCTTAGCAGCCAAGATATCTAAAGCCTCTTGAGTATAGCTAGGAGCAATTATTACTTCTAAAAACATTTTTCCTAAAGATTCAGCCCATTCTTTATCAACTTCACAATTAAATGCAACAATACCACCAAACGCTGAGATTGGATCGCAAGCTAAAGCTTTTTTCCAGGCTTCAAAAGAGTTCTTGCCAGAAGCGATACCGCAAGGGTTGGCATGTTTGATAATTGCACAAGATGGTTCAGAATATTCACAAACCATTTCAAAGGCACCATCAGCATCATTTAGATTATTGTATGATAGCTCCTTGCCTTGTAATTGCTTAGCATTTGTGATGCTTACACAGTCTGTATCCGTAGAGTATACGGCAGCTTTTTGATGAGGGTTTTCACCGTATCTTAAAACTTGCTTAAGAGTCCCTACTGAGAAAAGTTTTTCAGGATATTCTTCATCTAATTCTTTACTAAACCAGTTTGCTATATGACTATCATATTCAGCAGTATGAGCAAAAGCTTCTTTAGCAAATTCTCTACGCGTTTTTAGAGTTGTTTGACCATCATTTTCTAACATCTCTTTAACAATAACATCATATTGACTAGGATTTGTAACTATTGTCGTATGCTTGTGGTTTTTGGCACATGAGCGAACCATTGATGGGCCACCAATATCAATATTCTCAATGCATGTATCAAAATCAGCACCAGATTTTACAGTATTAACAAAAGGGTATAAGTTAACAACAACCATATCTATCTGACCAATGCTGTTATCTTGCATAGCTTTAAGATGTTCTGAATTATCTCTATCTGCTAAGATGCCTCCATGGATAAGAGGATGAAGTGTTTTAACACGACCATTCATTATCTCTGGGAATTGAGTATGTTCTGATACATCTTTGACTATAAGACCAGCTTCTTTTAGGGTTTTCGATGTTCCTCCTGTTGAAAGAATTTCTATATTGTATTTAGTTAATTCTTTAGCAAAATCAACAATACCTGTTTTATCTGAAACAGATATTAGAACCCTTTTTATTTTTGACATGTATTATCTTCCTTGTTTTTTGGTAAAACTATAGTTTGAATAGCTATTATAGCAATTATTAATAATAAAAGACTACCCTAAAAATAATATGTCAATTTATATTTTACTGGCAAAATTGTGACTAATATATTACCATACTATATATCTAAACTTTAATGTCGTAGTCTTAGTTTTAATATGTCAAAAATTGTAATTGTTGGTGCTCAATGGGGTGATGAAGGTAAGGGTAAAATAGCAGATACTCTAGCAGAAAAATCAGACTTAGTTGTACGTTACCAAGGTGGTAATAATGCTGGTCATACACTAGTGGTAGACGGTAAGAAAACTTTCTTACATCTTATTCCATCAGGTGTTCTACACAAACATACAAAATGTGTGATTGGTCATGGTGTAGTTTTAGATCCTGTAGCTCTTGATAGTGAGATTACGCGTTTACAAGATACAGGGATAACTATTTCAGCAGACAACCTTTTTGTTTCAGAGTCTTGTACAGTTATTACTTCTTATCATAAATTATTAGATGCGGTTAGGGAAAATAGTACTACTGAAAAAATAGGTACAACTGGCAAAGGAATTGGACCTGCTTATGAAGACAAAGTATCTCGTAAGGCAATTAAGTTCAAACATTTATTTGACAAAGATTTATTAAGAGCAAGGCTTGAAATATCTTTAGCTGAGAAAGAGACTCTATTCAGAGACTTATATAAGGTTGAGTATCCATCAATAGAGGAAGAGTTTGATAGACTTTACTCTCTAGGCAAAAAACTTAAGCAATATGCAAAAGATACTTTCTCAATTATAGATTCTGCTATTTCAGAAGGTAAAAATATTGTTTATGAAGGTGCTCAAGGCGTACTTTTAGATGTTGATTATGGGACATATCCTTTTGTGACATCATCAAATACTTCAGTTGCAGGTGTTTACTCTGGTGCTACAACAGCAGGTAGTAATTTAGATCATGTAATTGGCATTACAAAAGCATATACAACAAGAGTTGGTGAAGGACCTTTCCCTACAGAGCTTTTTGACGATGTTGGTAAGTTTATTCAAAGTAAAGGTGGTGAAATAGGTGTAACTACGGGAAGAATCCGTCGTTGTGGTTGGTTAGATTTACCTCTATTGAAATACTCTGCGAAATGTTCTAATTTGACTTCAATTGCTTTAACAAAAGTTGATGTGTTGTCTGATATGGATACTCTAAAAATTTGTATTGGCTATAAGTATGAAGGTAAAGAAATATATTGTGCTTATCCTGGTATAGATTTATATAAAGTTGAACCTATACTTGTAGATTTAGAGCCTTTTTCCATAGATGAAACAGTTACTAAAGATAACATGCCAGCTGCTCTTAAAACATACTTGAAGACTATAGAAAATCATATAGGGATTCCTATTTCATCATTAGCATATGGTCCATCTAGAGAGCAAATTCTATTCTTTGAAGATTATTTCAAAAAGGTTTAATTATGAGTTATTCTGCAGAAAATACTGATGTTTATATAACATCGCAACAACTTGAAGACGCTATTACTAAACTAGCTGAAGAGATTAATCAAGATTATTCAGGTCAAGAGGTTACTCTTGTATGTGTTTTAAAAGGATCTTTTATGTTCTTTGCTGATCTTGTGAGAAAGCTAAGAATTGACTTAAGAACGCAATTTATTACAGCTTCATCTTATGGTTCAGGGACAAAAAGTTCTGGTGAGGTAACTTTGACAGAAACATCTCTTAAAGAGGAGTTCGTTAAAGATAAGAATATTATTATAATTGAAGATATTGTTGATACTGGACATACTTATCATAAGTTAAAAGAAGGTATAAATAAATATAATCCTAAAACTTTAAAATTTGCCACTTTGCTATTTAAACCTGCAAGACTTGAAAGAGAAGTAAATCTTGATTATGTTTGTTTTGAGATAGAGGATAAATTTATAGTTGGATATGGATTAGATTTTGATGAAAAATATCGCGAACTTCCATATATAGGACTTATAAAATAAATTTCTTAAACTCTTTAGAATGGATAGTTGCTTATAAAAGCTTCTCTAAGAAAATCTTCAGCTAATTTCCAAGCTCTTTTATTTGATGTTGCATTAAAAACAGTGCCAAACTCAATATCGTTAGCACTTGGATTAGTAAATGCATGATAAGTATTACCAAAACTATGCAATTGCCAGTCTGCTTTGCGTTTAGTCATCTCTTGTTGAAATCTATTAACTTGATCTGGAGTTACCATAGGATCATTATAGCCATGCAATACAAGTATCTTAGCATCAATATTTTGCTCTTTGGCTATAGTTGAGTCAAGTAACCCATGGAAGCTTATAGCAGCTTTTAATTGCACATTAGATCTGGCCATATCTAGTACACATTTACCACCAAAGCAAAACCCCATTGCTGCAATATTTGATTTATCAACTTTTGGGAGTTTTTTTACAGTGCTATAAGCAGCTCTAAGTCTTGTCATTAGAGCATATTTATCCTCTAATAGAGTGTTCATCAAGGTGGCATTTTCTTCTTTTGAAGAGCCTACTTTTGCATCGCCATAGACATCTAAGGCAAACCCAAGATAACCTTTTTTTGCTAAGGCAATTGCTTTATCACAAGCAAACTTATCTCTTCCTGCCCATGTTGGGGCTATTAATATAGCTGGTAAATTAGATCCTTTATCTGGGTATGCATAAAAGCCTCTTAAGGCTACCCCATCTCCACGATATTCAATTTCTTTTGCGATTATCATTTTTGAAACTTTATAGATTATAAGATTAGCATAATTATAAATATATAAAGGTAAAAAGAAAATGGGGTTCTGAGATAATATAAAATATATATTTTATATAAATCTATTCTTTATAATACTTACTAGGTATAAGCAACAAATTATTGTAGTTATAAAAAAGCTAATGGGTACATCTATATAGTAGGCAGCAATTATTCCTAGCCAAACGGTAAATATAGAGATTATAGTACTAAGTGCAATAGGCTTGTAAAAACCATCAACCCATTGAGTTGATATTGCAGCAGGTCCGATAAGGAGTGAGAAAACTAGTAATATTCCAACAACTTGGCAGGCCATTGATACAGTTATAGCAATACAAATAAAAAGAAGGATAGATAGAAGTTTATTAGGTACTTTTTTTGATTCAGCAAAGACTGGGTCGATAGAGGATATAAATAAAGGTCTTGCTATTATTGTAAGGACAATTATAGTAAAGATAGCTAAGCCAAATAAAATATATATTTGCTCAAGACTAACAGTTAGAATATCTCCAACTAAAATTGACATGACAGAGCCAGAGTATCCACTTTGATATAAAAATAAAAAGTATGTCCCTAAGCCTAAAAAAAATGTTAAAACAATACCTATAGCAATATCATTTTTTTTAATTTTATCACCAAAGGCACCCATAAGAGTTCCAGCAATTAGATTTATAAAGAGCTGGCCAGTCATTGCAGATAGGTTAAGTAAAACAGCACCAGAAGCACCTGTGAGACTAATATGGCCTAAAGCATGTGACGCAAAAGATAGTCTTCTAATAATAACAAAAAAACTAATAATTCCACAGATGATAGCTATTATAGTTCCTGCTATGAAAGCATAGATCATAAAAGTATAATTAAACACAGATATCCTCCTGTAGACATGGCATCTCATTACAATAGTGGCATTTACCATCTTTAAAGTGAATAAAAGCATCTAGTTGTGTACTTATTTCTTTCATATCATGAGATATTATTAAAAGAGTAACATTTTCTTTTTTATGAATTTCTTTAAGACATGCTATAAATTTTTGTTTTGCATCAGGATCAAGGTCTGATAGAGGTTCATCTAAGAGAAGTACTTTAGGTTCATTTATGAGAGCTTGGATTAGATAGATGCGTTTTTTTTGTCCACCAGATAGGTTTTTGAAAGGGTTATGTATATAGTCTTGAGTCTGAGTTAGTTCAATAAGGTAGTTTAACTTTTCTTTAAATTTGCTATTGAATAAAGGAAGCCCCCAAGATTTAGGTCTATAGCTATATTTTATGAGAGTATATCCTGATGTTTTTTCTTCAAAGTTTATTTCTCTTTCTTGAGGGATATAGCTAATATTATCGATATTTATCTTTGCATTATTTATTGTTATTGATCCTGATAAACTTGGTATTTTACCTAAAATAGTTTTAAAGAAAGTAGATTTTCCAATACCGTTTTTACCAACTATACCAACCCATGCATTAGTTGGGATCTCTAAATTAAGAGGTGAAGTTATAGGTTTATTATATCCAATAACTAAGTTTGAGCATTTAATCATTTTATCTCTTTCGATTGTTCTAAAACAGTTGCTGTTGTCTGTAATGTATCTATCATCCAGTCTATAGCATTATCAGTAGTTGGCATTGTTTCGGTGAGACCTACTACAGGAATTTCATTCTTATTTGCTAGCTCTAGAATATTATGAGTTACATTATCTGTAACTTGCTGATTATAAAATAAAACCTTAATTTCTTTATCATTAAATAGCTTTTGATAATTAATCATCATTTGAGGGCTTGGTTCAGAATCATTCATTATTACCCATTGGAAAGCGAGCCCTTTCATATCAAGTCCAAGAGCATTTGCCATATATCCAAAAAGAGGCTCTGTTGCCGTAACAGGAGTGCCTTTGTTATCTTGTTTTATTTGCTCGACTAGTTGGTATACTTTTTCGTATTTATGATTGAAGTTTTCATAATTTTTTTCATACAAGCTTTTATCACCAGGATCTTTTTCGATGAATACATCTTTTAATCTAGTAGCTAAAGCAGGAAATGTTTTTGGATTGTACCAAAGATGAGGGTTTATGCCAAATTTTGAAGTTTTTTGATAATCTACAAGGTCTTGTACTTTGATGACTACAGCATTAGTATTACTTTTAAGGATAGGCTGTATCCATGAATCATAGTCTGCACCATTGTATATGATCACATCAGCATCTGCTAACAACTTGGCGTTTTTCACAGAAGAAATAAATGTATGAGGGTCGCCATCGGCATTATTAATGATATTTGTAACTTTAACATTACTACCACCTATAAGTTGAGCTACACTTCCATATTGATTTTCTGCAGCGACAACATCTATATCATGTGAGCCTTTGGTTGTTTCAGGTTTTTTATTAGGAACAAAGTTCATCATAAGTAAGCCAATTATGGCTACAATAGCAATAATTATTAAGATAATTTTTTTCATGAATTTCTATTTTGTTAGAAAATTGTAGAACAAATAATAGAATAAAAAAAAGATGGAGTAAAGGAGTATATTTTTTAGTCCTTAGAATCTTTTATAAATAGAGCAATAATAAAAGAAAGGATCATGAGAATGGGTATAAATATTAGAGTTATTTGAAATGATTCTAAAGGAGAATATCCAAAGTTTTGTTTCAAATGAGTAATAATAGTACCAGTAAGAGGTTGTAAGACACCACCACTTAGAGGTAGGAACATATTAACAATTGCAAGACCTGTGGCTATTTGTGTTGCAGATACAGTGTTTCTAAGAGCTGAGTAGTTAAGTACATGAACAGCTTGAGATGCTCCAAATAAAATACATAAAATAAAAGCTATAGTAACATTATGATTAAAGAAGATTAGATAAGTTACAACAAAAAAACCTATTATAGGAGATGCCATTAGGAATCTTTTTTCACCATCTTTTATAGAAGCTAGAATTCCCCATAGTGGGCTAGCTATACACACACCTATAAAAATTAAAGAAGTGCAAAGCCCAGCAGTTTCTTTTGAGAAGCCATATAATGTTAAGTAGCTCACACCCCATAAATCAGCAAATAAAACAGTAGTACCATAGATAGTGAAGCAATAAAAACCATTAAGCCATATTTGTTTATTTTGTAAAACAGTTATTATGTCTTTTAGAGCATTGCCTTTTTGTTGATTTAATTTATTTTCTTTTTTGTAGTCTGGGTGAACTTTTATAACAAAGATACTTAGTAATAAAACAATAAAAGATATGATAAATATCATAGCCATAATCTCAGAAATACTCATAAAGCTTGATAAAAATACTAAAGGAGCAGCAGAAAGGGTTGCTCCGATATATAATATAAATTGAGTCATACCTGTAAAAGCAGGGAAAAGTCTATTTGGTAGCCATATTGATATAGATTTAATAGCACATAAAATAGCAAACCCACCGCCAAAACCAGCAAAAACTCTATATATAACTAATGCTTTTTCAGAATGTGCGACTGAAGCAATAAGCATCGCAATAGAAAAAATGCTTGAGCTTACAACCATAACTTTTTTAACACCAAATCTATCAACAAGAATCCCTGCTGGTATCTGAGATATCATATATGCCCAATAGAATGATGAGCTAAATAAAGCAGTTGATGCTATAGTTAAATTATATGGTGCTTGTGTAAACTCAGTAAGTAGCGCTCCAGTTGAAGATCTTACAAAATATTCTAAAGCATAAAAGAAAGCGCAGATAAACCATATACTTAGTCCTAGCTTAGTTACCTTTTGTTTATACATACAAAAAAAGTCCTATAAAAAAGAAAATAAACAGATCATTGATTTAGTATATATAAAATAAAATGGCTATGGAATATATAGTTATTTGTTTGGCTATGGTTTACTAGATTTAGCAGGAACTATTCTAGTGTTATTTCCAGACATATAGATAGTTACTTGATCACCTATTTTGAGATTATTATTATTTTCTTGTAGTATTGCTAAGGTTTTTCCACTATTTAGTTTTATGGTAAATTGATATCCTTTTGAGGACGTAACAGCTTCTTCTGTTGCACCACCAGCGATACCGCCAACAAGAGCACCACCGATAGATCCAGCAATACTAGTGAATATGTTACCACTTCCAGCAAGAGCACCTCCAAGGCCTCCAGCTAGTCCTCCAACTCTAGCACCAACATTGTTGGAGCCTTTTACGTTAACTTGCTGAATATCTAGAATTTTACCCTGCTCTACTTGAGAAACTTGGCCTACAGAACTTGCAGAATAGCTTGGCTCTGTGCCTGAGCAACTTGTTAAGACCACACTAACTAGAAAAATGCTTAAATAAAAGACTCTTTTCATAAATAATCCTTATTTTGAAAGTTTAGTAGCAATTTCAGCAACCCTTTTGCCTAAAGTTTTACATATCTTTATTTCATCATCAGACATTGTTTTATTAGGAGAAAAAGTATTTAGATGAGATGCACCATAAGGAGTTCCACCAGTACGAGTGTGCTCTAGAGCTTGTTCACTATATGGGACACCCACTATTAAGCAACCATGGTGCATAAAAGGGATCATCATCGATAGAAGAGTGCTTTCATGTCCAGCATGCATTCCAGAAGCAGCAGTAAAAAAGCCAACAGGTTTGCCAATAAGGCTACCTTTAAACCATAAATCACTATGTATTTCTAAAAAGTATTTAAGTGGAGATGCCATATTACCAAAATATGCTGGACTACCTACGATAAGACCATCACAATTTGCAAGATCTTCTTTTGTTGCATATAGGTCACCATCTTCTGGAATTATAGGATCAACTTTTTCAGTTTTAGCAGAGATATTTGGGATTGTACGTATTATGGCAGTTGCTCCAGAAGCTTCAACACCTAGAGCAATTGTATGGGCCATTTTCTTTGTACTTCCACCTTGGCTGTAGTATAGTATTAGTATGTTTTTCATGTTGTGTATTCTATGTTTAATATTCGGTTGTGTAAAAAATATTTAATTATTTTTCAAAACTATTGGATTTGGGTATTTAAGGAATACCTCCGTAAGGAGTGCCCAACAGTAGCTGCATCGATAACGCTTGCAAGTTTGTTTGCTATCGTACCAGCTTTTTTCATTATAATAAATATTTTGAATGCTTTTAATGCATTTAGTTCGCTTTCAGATAGTTTACAGAATTTTTTATTTGAGAATATGCTTCCAGCAACAGCCACAACTGTTCAGCAATATATTACTACTCTTTCTGATAAGATGACGAGTTTACCAATTACTTCGGTTATAGTTCTATTAGTAGTAATCTTTTTGATGATTAAGAGGTTAGAAATTACATTAAATAAAATATTCTATGTAAATAAACAGAGACCTATGATTCAAAGTTTATTAGTATATTGGGCTTTAATGACAATGGGACCTATATTAATGGGTTTTGTTTTTATATCGACTACTTATGTTATATCAATGACATGGTTTTTTAAAGGAGTTGGTATTGAGCAATATTTATTAAATTTCTTGTCGCTTATTTTTTTAACGGGTGGTTTTTTTGTAGTTTATAAAATTCTTCCTAATACAAAGATTAATTCAAGAGTTGCTTTACTTGCAGCATTTCTCGTAGCTATAGTTTTTTCAGTTGCTAAGAAAGTCTTTTCACTATATATGTTTTATGTTCCTACATATTCTGTTATTTATGGCTCACTTTCCTTGATTCCAATATTTATTCTTTGGGTTTATATTACTTGGCATATAACTCTATTAGGCGCAGTTATGATTAGAGCTATGCAGTATATGAAGATCACTTTAGATTTCAAAAAAGAAGTTAAAAGAGATGATCTAAGCATAAGTGTTAATATTCTTAGGGATTTACATATTGTTCAGCGAGAATTAAAAAATGGTATGAGTATTTCTGATATTTATAAGAGTGCTGCAGTCGCTGATTATGATAAAGTAAAGCAAATCTTATATGATTTAGAAAAAGCAAATATTATTAGAATTACAGCACAAGATATTTGTTATTTAAATTGTGATGTTTTTGATCTTAGCCTATATAAGGTTTATTTGGCATTTAATCCAACAATTAACTTTAAAACCAGTACAATCAGGAAGATCAATACTATAAAATCTGATTTATATAAAGATCTTGATATAAAATTATATGAGTGTTTTTAAGTTGGTAGTTGTAACTTATATTATTTGAAAATCTCTTGATATAAAATTATATGAATGTTTTAAGGGTAGTTATAGCTTATGTTATTTAAAATTCTTGATTATTCAGCGCTTATAATAAACGTTTTGTACACGATATACCTTGCTAGATTAAAAGTATGGTCCTGGTCTTTAGGTATTGTTGGGGCTGTTATATTACTTTTTTTATTTGCTATGAAAGGTACATACTCGCTGGTCTTACTCCAGGTGGTGTATGTAATATTTTTTAGCTATGGGTGGTATAAATGGAGTACTCAAGGTATTGATAGTGATGATGTTATAAAATGGATGAAAGTATCAGACTATTTTCGTTATTTACTCTATATTATTGCTTTATGTGTGTTTTGTATCGCATTTAATTATTTTACAGATTCTCAGGATATTATTTCAACTGGTTTGTTGACAGGTATTACATTTACAGCAATTATTATGACTATAGAAAAATTCATGGAGAATTGGATAATTTGGATAGTTTCTGATTTATATTTTGTTTTTGTAATGTATCAGCAGCAATTATATGGTCAAGTTTTGCAGAATTTTATTTTTCTTATTACAGCAGTATATGGATTCTATTTTTGGCATAAAAATACAAAAACTATTGTGGAATCTGCATAATGATCGTAAAGGTAGCTTTAGCAGTTCCTCCACTATATCAACTTGATTACACCACAAATGAGAATGTTAGATTATTTGATAGGGTAGTAGTTAATGTTGGTAAACGTCAATTAATAGGTTTTATAATTGCCAAAGATATTAAAATTAATTATGAGATTGAGAAAGTTAAGCCAATAATTAAGCTTATAGATAATCCTATAAGTGTAAATGTACAAAAACTTATAACTTGGATTTCACAATATTACTGCTGTGATATATACAGTGCAATACGCTTAGCATTACCAAATGATTTTTTGAAAAGTGAAATCATTAAGCCTCAGCAAGATACTTATGTCTATATTGATTCTAAAAATCTAGAAAATCATAAGCTAACTCCTAAGCAACAAGATTTTATTAATCTTTTTAAACAAAATGATTCTATTAAGTATGAGGACTTAAAACAGTTAAGCTCTATATACGTTATTAATAAACTTTTTGAGAAAAAGATTCTTAAAAAGTCATATAAACTAAAAGAAACTTATAAGCCTTTAGAGGTTGATAAGCCTAAAGATTTATCTGAGGAGCAAGGTAATGTATTAGAGAATATATTATCAAGTAAGGGTTTTAATGTTTTCCTATTATATGGTATTACCGGTAGTGGAAAAACAGAGGTTTATTTACAAACTATAAAAAAATATTTAGATAGCACAAAACAAGTGCTAATAATGGTTCCGGAAATAAACCTAACTCCTCAGACGATAAAACGCTTTGAAAATAGATTTTCACATAAAAATATTGTTGCTTTACACTCTAAGTTAAGTGAAAAAGCAAGACTTACAAATTGGCTGAAGATAAAACAAGGTAAAGCAGATATTGTTATTGCAACTAGAAGTGGAGTTTTAGCAGATTTTAAAAACTTAGGAATTGTTATAATTGATGAGGAGCATGATAGTTCTTTTAAACAGCAAACTAGTACAATTAGGTATAATGCTCGTGATATTGCTATATTTAGGGCTAGTCAATTGGGAATTCCTGTAATTTTAGGGAGTGCAACACCGTCAATTCAGAGCTATTATAATAGTTTGACTGGTAAGTATAAGTTGCTGAAGTTACAAAATAGGGCTCTAAATAATCATAAAAATCAAATTCAGCTCTTAGATTTAAAATCAAGTATTGTAGATAATGGTATCAGTAACAAGCTTTTTAATCTTTTGGAACAAAATATCATATCTCATCAACAATCTTTGGTTTTTATAAATAAACTAGGCTATGCTAAAGCTCTGGTTTGTAAAAGCTGTGGTGAAGCTGTTGAGTGTGATAAATGTGATAAGCCATATACATTGCATACTCACCCATATCAGTATTTAGAATGTCATTTCTGTGGTTCTCGTAAGCCTTTAGTAACAGCATGCACAAGTTGTGGAGAACAGGAGTTATTTACTTATGGAACTGGTACAGAAAAAGTTCAGTCACGCTTAGAAGCAAAGTTTCCATATAACAAGATAGTCCGTTTTGATAGATCAAATATAAAAACCATTAATGATCTTCATAATATTAATCAGATGATTAATGATAATATGGTTGATATTATTGTCGGTACTCAGATGATTGCAAAAGGACATCATTTTGAGAATATTACATTAGTTGGATTAATAAATATTGATGCTGGGTTATATAGTACTGATTTTCATGCTATAGAAAGAACAGCTCAGATGATAGTTCAAGTTTCAGGTAGAGCAGGTAGGGCTGATAAGCCTGGTACAATATTGTTGCAAACTTATCAACCAGAGAATAAGCTTTTGAGTTTGGTAGTAAATAATGATTATCTGAAATTTCTTGATTATCTTTTGGAGCAAAGAAGGTATGCGTGTTATCCACCTTATTCATATCAAGCTCAGATAATAGCAGAGTCAAAAAAAGAACAAGATGTTTTAAACTTGTTAAATGATATTTATCTAAAGCTTAAAGATTATGAATGTGTTCAAATCTCCAAGCCACTGCCGGCACTACATTTAAAAAAGAATAATACTTATAGATATAGTTTATTACTTACGTCAAAAAAGCGTAGAGAAATAAACTTATTAATCAAATGGGTTAATCAAAATATATGCGGTAGCATTAAAAGTAATATTAAAGTTTATTTTGATATTGATCCTATTGAATTGGGCTAGATTTTTTTGCTAGTGACCATAAGAAAATAGCGAAAATCCCAATACAGATAAATATAATAGCTATTTGAATCATATTTGTAAGTTTTATGTATGAAAAAAGTATCAGTCCCACTCCGGTGAAGAACATTTTTATGGAGCTTTGAGTAGCACTAGCTATGCCTTTATCTTTTGTTAAGTTTTGCATGCACATTGATAGTATCAAAGGTGCTGCGACACCACATAAAAAAGCCGTACCAGCTCCAAAAATTATTATAGTGATAATATTTGTATATATTTCTAATATTAGAATAAGGACTATAAAGTGAATTAAATATAGTTTAATTAATATGCTAAGAATTTTTTCAGATGAATACTTATAAAAATAACGTTGAAGACAAAAAGCCCCAGTAGCTAGGCTTAATGCATAAATACTATTTATAAAACCATTAGTTACAACATTAATATGCAAGTTATGTAGTACAAAAGGGAGCATGTTATAAAAGCTTATGGAATAGACATATACTAGCGCAGAAAATAAGCACATAATAAAGAAGTATTTATTCTTGAAGAAGTATAGATATTTGTTAACAGTATCTTTTAAGTTTATCTTATATTTTATAACTCTTAGGGTTTCTGGCATCAAGCTAAGGATAAGTAAAAAAGCTATAATATTTATAAGCATTAATGCAATTAAAGAGAATCTCCATGAACTAATAGATTGTATAAACGCTCCTAAAACAGGTGCAATACATGGGGAAACTTGACTTGCTAGAGCATACATCGAGAATGATTTTTTTAACCTTTTGGGATTGTGTGAAACATCAGCAATTATAGACCTGCTAATTACAGCACATCCAGCACTACCTATTGCAGTTGCTATTCTTCCTATATAAAAAGAAATTATCTCTTGAGAAAATGCGGTTATCATTATTCCTAATATTGTTATGCTTAGAGAGATTAAAACAAGCTTTTTGCGCCCGAATCTATCACTTAAAAAGCCATATGGTAATTGAAAGATTCCAAGAATAAGCATGTATATTAAAACACTATTTTTTAGTATTGATTGTGATGTGGCAAAGTCTTTTTCTATATATGGCAAAGAAGGGCTTATAAAGTCTATAGACATTAAGCCTATCAATACAATTAAACCACTAAAAACCAAAGAGATACGATATGCTTTAAGCATGGTTTATTTATACAGTTTAGGAATATCTACATATGATAGCATGTGCTGAAAAATAATAGTGTAATTGATTATGAGTATTTAAAACTTAGATTTATATTGTTGCTGTGTAAAAACTATAGTTCCAGAATCTTCTACGTATAATAAATCCTAAATATGATTGATACATCTATTATTAATTATAGTCATGTGCATAGAGTTGCGATTTAACACTATTAAGGCACAGTAAAAATATAATGAGGGAAAGAAGCTGTATGGGAATAGTCTATGTTTATCTCTATATCATTAGTTTTATTGCTTCTCAAATCTTAGTTTATAAATTAGGACAAGATTATAATGCATTCTTTGTCTTATTTTTTAACTGTACAATAGCAATAATTTTTTTTAATTTTATTGAAATTTGTAGAGGAAGATTACGAGAAAATTTCCGTATTGTATTAGGAGCTAAGAGAAAGGATTTTATTCTTGTTTCAATATACGTGTCACTTATGTGGGTTTTTAGTTACCTTGCAACAGTAGAATCATCCGCACGATTTAGTATAACTATAGATTTTCTTGCAGCTTTTGCTTACGTAAATATTATGTCTAGGAAGATCTCTCTATCAAATTTTGTAAGCTCTAGTTTATCTTTTATTGCAATTATACTTTGTATTGTGTTTATGCCAGAGCGCTCTGTTATTGGTGTTATAAGTGGTATATTAACAGGTGTTTTTACGGGGTTATATCGTATAGCAGCTTTTAATTTTTCTATTAAGCATAATTTTTCTAGCACAGCGATACTCTCTGTTAGACTTTTCTTTTTATGGTTTATCTCTCTAGTATTGTGGTTGACTTTTGGTAATGATATTGTTGCTACCGTTGTCTCAATATGTTCTATTAATATTATTATAATATTTATTATTATGGCAATGCTTGGAATGATCTTGCCTACATTATTTAGCCAAATCGCTTTATGTAAACTTAAGCCTTATTTATACTCTCGTTTTGTTACAACGATGCCTGTAATTGTTCTTATTCTGCAAGGAATAGTTATGGGAGATTGGAGTATTCCGGCATTTATTACTTGTTTGATCGCTACTGTAATTTTAAATTTAGAGTCTTTTTTAAGTAGAAAATAATTTAAGCTCACACGATATTAATACCTTATTTAATCTTTAGGATATTATCTAACGCATAATAAGAACTAGGTTTTTAATAGAAAAAGAATGAATGATATCAATAAAGCTAATTAATCTTTATTATATTTTTTAAGTATATCAGGATTATTTTTTAACCATTGATTAAACTGATTCGCTAGCTTCTTATCTTGCGGTGTTTTGTTGAACATAAAAGCTTTATAGGAACTACTTTTATCTATTTGAACAGGTATTTGGCAGACTTGTGGATTAATAGAATGTTGATATGCAATTTCTACACTATCAGTAATCATTATATTAGGATGTATATTGCCTAAGCCATTAGTTATTGATTTTATCGCTAATTTATTATCATTTATTATTAGAAGGTTTGCATTTTTAAGTATTTGTAATGCGAAACTTTCATTAGTGCCACCTCTATTTTCAATGACTAACGTTTTTGAATTATCAATATCTTCAAAATTTTTGTATTTACTTAAATTTTTGCAGTCCGTCATAGCAGCTTTTCTAGAGGTAGCTAATGGTGTAGAGAATACAAAGTCTTTTTGACGTTGTGGAGTTATGGTCATACCTCCTACAAAAACTTGAAACTTATTAGCTTTAAGATCATCAGAAGCAGTTTTCCAAGAAGTTTTAACAAACTTAACATTTTCTTTTTGAGTTTTAGCAAACTCTTTTATAAGCTGTATGTCTTTACCATTAAATGTATTAGTTGTTTTATCATAGTTGGAAAAAGGAAGATAATCTCCTGTAGTTCCTACGACAATATCACAATAGCTGAATGTGAAAAAAAATAAGCTTACAATTATTGTATAGAAAAGCTTTCTCATAATTAATTTATATTTAAAGTTATTGATTATTAGATTTTATACTAATAAACAGATGAAAAAAATATTTGATAGTAAAATTTGTAAGTATTAGTCTTCTCTTTTATCCATTTTACCTGCAACAAAACAGCCTATGCCAACGGCAGCAAATGCTGAAATTATCCATACTAAATAAAACATAATAAATCTCCTTTTTAGTACATCTCATGTGAGTGAGCTTTAATTTCTTCAGCAGATATTCTACGACCATTCGCCCACATTTTCTTATATACAAAGAATGTATAGCTAAATACTATTGGAAGTATGATAACTGCAGCTACAAGAATACCTATTAATGAAAGTTGACTACTACTAGCATTAAATACTGTTAAGCTATATTTATAGTCACCAACATTAGATACCATAATGAATGGGAATAATGCAAAACCAACAGTTAGAACTGCACCAAGTAGTGAAGCTAAACTTGCTAAGAATGCAGAGCCATCTTTATCTTTATTGTTAAATACGATAACAAGTATAGCACCAACAAAAGTTAAGATTGGAGCAAACCACATCCACACATGAGCATGGTTAAAGTTGTAGTACCATGAATGAGCAGATGTTATCTGACCAGCTGTGAAAGCATGGTTTAATGCATCTGATGCATATGCAAGGCTAGGATCTGTAGTGTATTGATAGCCTGGTATAAAAGATATCCATATCGCAGCAACTATTAATAATACTATATATATAACAGCTGTAACATTACTGATTCTTTTGAATCTGTCTCTTAGCACACCTTCAGTTCTAAGCTTTCCATAAGTAGAGCCATGCATTAAAGCCATATTTAGAGCAAATACACCAAATAATAAAGCAAATGGTGTTAATAGGTTTAATAACGTAAACCACATAGACTGGTATTGGCCATTAGTTACTGTACCATAAATTAGTCTAGCTGTGTCATCATAAGATATTGGGAAACCTAGATATAAGTTACCAACAGCAACACCCATTACAACTATAGGAATAATACTGCCTAGAAGAAGCATCCAGTCCCAGAAGTTTCTCCATTTATCGCTATCAATTTTCTTTCTATATTCAAAAGCAGGTGGTCTTAAGAAAAGACCCCATAATACAACTAGTATAGCTATATATAGACCAGAAAAACTTGTAGCGTAAACTTGTGGCCAAATAGCAAAAATTGCACCACCAGCTGTAATAAACCAAACTTGAGAACCATCCCAAGTAGGTCCTACAGTATTTATGATAGCTCTTTTTTCATAGTCATTCTTACCAACAAATTTAGCAAGAATACCTATACCAAAGTCAAAACCAACTGTTGCAGCTACTAAAAATATAAGTACCCCAACAACTAGCCAAGAGATAATTTGTAAAACATCTAATAACATTTATCTCTCCTTATTTATCTTTGTTATTTTGTTCAAAGTGATACTTACCAGAGCCTAGTGAGCTAGGTCCAAGTTTTGCATACTTAAACATTAAGAATAGTAATACTGCAAATAGAGAAGTATCTATCAGCAAGAATATCAGCATAGAAGTACCAACATCACCAGCTGTTAAAGCTGATGAACTTATGCTTGTAGGTAGCTGATCATAAACAGTCCAAGGTTGGCGACCATGCTCAGTTACAAACCATCCACATACACAAGCAATAAATGGTAGTGGAATTACCCAAGGCATAACTCTTAAGAAAAGTTTACTGAATTTAGTATTGCCAAGAGAGTTTCTAGCTAAAAGCACTAAACCAACAACCATTAGTATAAATAGTAAGAAACCAATTCCTACCATTATTCTAAATGTCCAGAAGATACCCCATACATCAGGAACCATATTTGTTGCAACTTGCTCTACAATTTCTGGATTATTAGCTAATTTAGCGATTGAAGCAGAGTCAGCCTTACCATATTTCTCTTGAGCAACTTGAACAAGTAGCTTACCAAAGCCCATATATCTTTGATATTGAGGATTGTTATAATTTGTATAACTACTATCAGGAGTATCACCTTTGTGACCAGACTCTCTCCATTTTAGAAGATCAGCATAAGCAAGACCACCATCTCTAATCATTACAGTAGCAGCAGGAACTTTCTCATATTTTTGAGGGTTAGCAGCAGCTACAGCTGGGGAAACATCAGCAGTCTCACCTGTTTTGATATTTCTGTAGTAAGCTAGGTTAGGATCTCTTTTACCATTTACCATCTCTCCGTACAGTATAGCTTTAACACCAGGAACATCGGCAGTTGTTGTATGTGTAGCTATTAGACCAAGAGCCATAGGGATTTCTATGTTGAAATTATTCTTTTGAGCTTCTTGATCAGGAAATCCTATAGCATTAAATGCTGCTGGAGCTGGGGAAGTATCCCATTCAGCTTCAATAGCAGCCATTTTTAATGGTTGAACTTTCCAAGCATCTTGTCCATTAGCATCACCAAAGAATATAGCCATAGTACAAGCTACGATACCAAAGCCTAAGCCAACAGCCAAAGATCTCTTGGCAAACGCAATATCACGGCCTTTAAGTAGGTAGTATGCACTAATACCTATAACAAAAGTTGCACCAGTAGTGTATCCCGCTGTAATCACATGCCCAAAGTTTGATTGAGCAGTAGAGTTTAAGAATACATCTAATAAGCTAACTGTTTCCATTCTCATCGTTGAAGCTACAAACTCAGAACCAACTGGATGCTGCATATAACCATTTGCAACAAGAATCAGTAATGCTGAGAAGCTAGATCCGATAGCTAAACAGAATGTTGAAAGTAAATGTTGTTTCTTCGATAATTTATCCCAACCAAAGAAGAATAAACCAGCAAAAGTTGACTCAAGCATAAATGCTGCCATACCTTCGATAGCTAGAGGAGTACCAAATATATCACCTACTGACTGCGAGTAGTATGACCAGTTGGTACCAAATTCAAATTCCATGGTTAGACCAGTGATAATTCCTAGAGCGAAGTTTATTCCAAGTAATTTACCCCAAAACTTCACCATGTCTTTATAAACTTCTTTACCTGTTCTTATATACATTAGTTCCATTGTGAATAAAATCCACGTTAGTCCTAATGTTAAAGGAACAAATAAGAAGTGAAATGATGCTGTTAGACCAAACTGCAATCTTGCTAAGTCAACAGACATGAGCGTTGGTAACATAATGTTGCTTCTCCTTATTGATATTCGAGTAACGAAGGTTACTTTTTTCTAAAAATAGAAATTAGGAAAGAAAAACTGGCTTGCAATTAGTTAGTCATTTTTTCCTAACCTTTAACTATACGCGTAAATTGTAACATATTAATTGCTCAAATCAAAAAATAAATATGCCTGAAAGCATTGAAAATAAAGGATTTCACTATACCAAAATGGTATAGTTTAGTTTCAATTGAACAGAGTGTTGAGAGATAAAGTAATATTTATATGCATGATAAGGTTTTTGGAAGTATTTTAATGATTGCAACAATAAAATTTTTTTTAGTAGTAACTCGTTTTAAAATGGATTGTTAAGAATATTATGAAATATGTGAAAAGAAAGCTAAAGATAACATGATAGGTGATGAAAAAGACAATGATCTAATGGTTTTGGACCTTGAAACCTTAAATTTGGCAGTAATTGTGGGTAGAGGTTTGTCCGGTAAGTCAAATGCTGGGTCAATAGCAGATGATGATTCAATTAGTAGTTTTTCTAATACAGAAGAAAATGAAAAATTTTTATAAGATTTTGTATGAAGGATGAGGGGTATGAAATAACTGGATGGAGTTAGAATTAAGTCAGATTTATGCAATAAGGGGTTTAATCTAACAGACAAAATTTATTTTTTTGATAAATAAATTTTCATCAAACTCTTTTTTATCAATTTTTATGTATATTGCATTTTCTTTCAAACATATTACAGATTCATATACTCCACTTTCAGATGAAATTATTTTTTTTAATTTTTTTTCTAGTTCTGGAGTTATTTTATCAAGTTTATAAACCTTTGAGTTTAAATAAGTTGGCTCGGCCATTACTAATGTGACTAAAAACCATAGAAGAGCTAAAATTGAACAGAATGTTAAAACACCAGATATGTGAAATTTATGGAATATTATTCCGCTTGCTACTCCTCCAATAAATATACCAAAAAATTGGCAACTTGAGAAAATACCCATAGCTGTTCCTTTACTTCCAACAGGAGCTATCTTTGATACCCATGAAGGTAGACATGACTCTAAGAATGTAAATGCAGCAAAGAAAAAAGTCAGAACTATGCTTAAAACTATAGTATGTTTGTAGCCTATAATTAAAAGCCCTAGACAGCAGCTCAAAATTAAAACAGCAAGGATAAAGAATTTTCTCATTTTACGTTGTGTTTCAGCAATCATAACAAAAGGAAACATCATACTGAAAGAGATGATTAATACGGGAAGATATATAAGCCACTGATAATCAGAAGATATTTGTAATACATTTGTTAGAATAGGAGGAATTACTATAAACAAGGCTGTAAGCGTAGCATGTAAAGTGAATATGCCATAGTTAAGTTTAAGAAGTTCTTTATCAGTTATTATATGCTTAATAAGTGTTAAAACAGGCTTTGCTTCATGATGGAAGCTTGGTGTTTTTGGTGTGGGTATTTTTGTTAATATAAATATACTAATAACTCCACATATTGCAGTTAGCCAAAAAATGCCAGATAGTCCGACAATGCTATTTAATATCGAACTTACCATCATAGCTATTAAGAATGAAAAACCAATAGACATTCCGATGAGAGACATTGCTTTAAGACGATTTTCTTCTTTTGTAGAGTCAGCAACTAATGCAGTTAGCGTACTTCCTATCGCCCCAGCACCTTGTATAGCTCGACCAATTATTATTCCATAAATAGTAGTTGAGCAGGCTGCGACAATGCTACCAATAATAAAAAATACTAAACCAACTAGAATAATAGGCTTACGACCAAATTTATCTGACAAAATGCTTAATATAATCTGTAGCATAGCTTGGCTTAGTCCATAAACACCTAGGGCTAAGCCTATTAAAAAGGGCGTTGCATACTGTAAATGATTAATATACAAGCTAAATATTGGGAAAATAATAAATAGTCCAATCATTCTAAAACTATATATAAGAGAGATATTAATAGTGGTTCTTAATTCTTTGTTATACATTGAAAATATTTATTTGTAATAAAATATTGATGAGTATATCGAATATATACCTATATTAAAACATTGAAAAAAATTATTAATTAGTGAGTTTTTTTTCATAGTTATGTAATATTATTATACTTACTTGGTAAAGTATGTGCTTAGAAATAAAACAATTAATATGTAATTATAATTTAAAAGGAATGTGTTGATGAATTGGAAAAAATACTTACTAATATTTGCAAGTATATTGGGAGTACTATCTTTATCTAGTTGTAAAGGTGGTATTTGGAATCCAATGGGCGTTATTACATCGCAAGAAAAGCATTTGCTAATATTTGCGACTGTCATTATGCTTTTTGTGGTTATCCCAGTTATTATTTTAACACTTTGGTTTGCTTGGAAATATAGAGATGGAGCAAATTCTGAGTATAAACCTACTTGGAGTCATAGTAATAAGTTGGAAATAATCTGTTGGGGTGTGCCGTTTGTAATAATTTTGATATTGTCTATTGTTACATGGAAAACAACACACACACTTAGCCCATATAAACCTTTAGAGTCAGATAAGAAACCTGTAGAGATTGATGTGGTAGCTTTGAATTGGAAATGGATGTTTATCTATCCTGATTATGGTATAGCAACAGTTAACTATATTGAAATACCTAAAGATCGTCCAATTAATTTCAAAATAACATCGGCAGCACCAATGAACTCTTTCTTTATTCCGGAGCTTGCAGGGCAAATATATGCGATGACAGGTATGACGACTCAATTGCATGTAATTGCTGAGCATGAAGGGAAATATAGAGGCTTTTCTGCAAACTATACAGGTATAGGTTTTGCTGAGATGCAGTTTTATGCCAAAGTGACTAACCAAACAGACTTTGATAAATGGGTTAAAGAAGTTAAAGATGGTAAGCATCAATCATTGACATGGGATTATTTCTGGAAAGATCTTGTTAAAGATTCTATAAATAATCCAGTAGCATACTACTCTCATGTTGATAAGAATTTATTTAATCATATTGTTATGTCATATATGATGCCAAATTATGAGCCAGGAAGTATGGCTAATGGAATGCATAGTATGCATCATGGGCAAGCAATGCATAGCACTATGCATCATAACCATGGTATGTAATTAGTAAATAGTAGTTTATAAATAGGAGAAAAGTATGCTAGAAGCATTGATTGGGAAACTAAGTAATCCTCATTTAGTGTTTCCATACCTATACGAGCCAGTAAGCCAGCAGTTGATTATACTTGTGATGTTTATTGGTGTTGTATTTGGAGGTGTGGCACTATTAGGAGGCATTACTTATTTTAAAAAATGGGGTTATTTATGGCGAGAGTGGTTTACAACTGTCGATCATAAGAAAATAGGTACGATGTATACTATCGTAGCATTAGTTATGATGTTCCGAGGTTTTGTTGATGCAGCAATGATGAGAACTCAGCAAGCATTAGCCTCTGGTGATAGTACAGGTTATTTAATTCCAGAGCATTTTGATCAGATATTCACAGCTCATGGCGTGATTATGATCTTTTTTGTGGCCATGCCTTTAGTATTTGCATTAATGAATTGGGTAATTCCTCTTCAAATTGGTGCTAGAGATGTAGCTTTCCCATATATGAACTCTTTAAGTTTTTGGTTGTTTGTTGTAGGGGCTATGCTAATAAACGTTTCTTTATTAGTGGGAGATTTTGCTCATGCTGGATGGCTTGCATATCCACCTTTTTCTGAAATGACCTATAGTCCAACCGTCGGAACAGATTATTATATATGGGGGCTACAGATATCGGGTATTGGTTCATTAATGACAGGTATTAACTTCTTTGTAACCATTATCAAAATGCGTTGTAAAGGCATGACTTTAATGAAAATGCCAATATTTACATGGGCATCTCTTTGTTCTGTTATCTTAGTAATAGCAGCATTCCCTGTATTAACAGTAACTTTGACGTTACTAACATTAGATAGATATTTTGGCACGCACTTCTTTACAGTTTCAGGTGGTGGTGACCAAATGATGTATGTAAACCTTATTTGGATATGGGGACATCCTGAAGTTTATATTCTTGTATTACCTATGTTTGGGGTATTTTCAGAAGTTGCAGCAACTTTTTCTAAGAAGCCTCTATTTGGGTACACAACTATGGTTTGGGCAAGTATAGCTATTACTATATTGTCATTTACAGTTTGGCTTCACCATTTCTTTACAATGGGAGCTAGTGCAAATGTCAATGCTTTCTTTGGAATTATGACAATGATTATTGCAATTCCAACAGGAGTTAAGATCTTTAACTGGTTATTTACTATGTATAAAGGTCGTATAACATTTGCAACACCTATGATGTGGCTTATAGGTTTTATGATAGTTTTCTCTGTTGGTGGTATGACAGGTGTATTATTATCAGTGCCAGGTGTTGATTTCCAAATGCATAATAGTGTATTTTTAATCGCTCACTTCCACAACGTTATCATTGGGGGTGTTGTATTTGGAGCTTTTGCAGGCCTTACATTCTGGTTCCCGAAAGTATTTGGCTTTAAGTTAAATGAGCGCTTAGGTAAATATGCTTTTTGGTGTTGGCTAGTAGGTTTCTTTGTTGCATTTATGCCTTTATACATATTAGGTATGATGGGTATGACAAGAAGACTATATCATTACTCAGCATCAACTGGTTATCAGTCATTACTAATTGTTGCATGGGTTGGTGCAATGATTATCGGTTTGGGTATTTTATTCCAAGTTTTACAAATTCTTGTAAGTATTAAAGATAGAGAAAAAAATCGTGTTGGTTCAGATGCTTGGGGTTATGGACGTACTTTAGAGTGGGGTATTCCGTCACCAGTACCTTTTTATAACTTCTCACATGATCCAGTTGTCGAAGAGCGTGATGCTTATTGGGATCATAAAGAAAAAGGTTTAGGTGTTGATAATAAACCACTGACTAGTGATAAAAAATATGAAGATATCCATATGCCAAAAAATACCTCAGTAGGAGTTATCATTGGAGCATTTAGTTTTGTATTTGGTTTTGCTGCAGTATGGCATATCTGGTGGTTAGTAGCAGTAGGTGTAGTTGGTATGATAGGCACAGTTCTATATAGATCATTTGATTATAATATTGATTACTATGTGAAAGCTGATGAAGTTAAAGATGTTGAAAATAAATATAATCAACAAGGAGAGTTACGCGTATGAGTACAGTAACTGTAGAAAATCATCACCATGAACATCATTTTGATGGTTCTAAGAGTGTATTTGGTTTTTGGATTTATATAATGAGTGACTGTGTGCTTTTTGCAACACTGTTTGCAGTGTTTGCAGTTTTTCATGAGCACACTTTTGGTGGGGTAGCTTCACACGAGATTTTTAATCTACCTTTTGTATTTGTAGAAACTATGCTTTTATTGGTAAGTAGCTTTACATTTGGTTTGGCAATGCTTAACCGTAACTCTAATGATATTGGTAAAGTTATAAAATTCTTGTGGGTAACCTTTTTTCTGGGTCTAGGCTTTATATGTATGGAAGTATATGAGTTTTATGAGCTAGTAATGGAATGTCATACTTGGTCATCAAGTGCGTTTTTATCATCTTTCTACACTCTTGTAGGGACTCATGGGTTACATGTAACAATGGGGCTTTTATGGATTGTAAGTATGATATTTCAGCTTAAAAAATACGGTATGAATCCGATGGCTAAGACAAAGCTTACTTATTTAGGACTATTCTGGCATTTCTTAGATATCGTATGGATATTTGTATTCTCAATAGTTTACTTATTAGGAGCAGTATAATATGACTAAAGAACATTTATATGACCATGATACTGGTGCTGCATACGGATCTTATAGAAGCTATATAATGGGTTTTGTGTTATCTATTATAACGACAACAATAGCTTTTGTACTGGTTGGATTTAGCTTATTGCCTCCTGTTGCATTATGTATTGCCGTGGCAATCTTAGCTGTTGCGCAGCTTTTTATTCAGTTAGTATATTTCCTTCATCTTAATACAGATTCTAAGGCGCGCTGGAATTTAATAAGTGCTATATTTGCGGCTATTATTGTAGTAATTGTGGTTGCAGGTACTATGTGGATCATGTTTGACTTGTATGACATGATGATGTAATTCTTAATTAAATTTCTTTTATGATGTCTTTTAAAAAATATTTCCAGTTAACTAAGCCAGGTATTATTTTTGGTAACTTAATTACTCTTACTGGAGGCTTTCTACTGGCAACGCATAGAGAAATTGGTGTTGAACATTTAGCACTATTTTTTTATGTGATGCTGGGCGTTGCTTTAATGATTGCAGCAGGCTGTGTATTTAATAATATCTATGATAAAGATATTGATAGTGCTATGGTACGCACAAAAAATCGTCCGTTAGTTACTGGAGATATTTCAGTTATACAAGCGACTATTTATGGTTCAATATTGTTGATACTTAGCTGTGCTGTTTTGTACTATCTTGTTAATCTTTTGACTCTATGGATTATTATAATTGGCTTTATCGTGTATGTGGGTATTTATACAGTATCTAAGCGTATCACTATCCATGCTACTATCTTAGGTGGTATCTCTGGTGCTATTCCTCCAGTGGCTGGGTATACAGCAGTTGTTAATCATTTAGACTATAATGCTCTGGGATTATTTCTAATTTTATTTTTTTGGCAAATACCTCACTCATTTGCTATAGCTATGTTATATATGGATGACTATAAGAAAGTTAATCTTCCAATGTTACCATTAGTGAAAGGTGTAGTATGTACAAAGAAAATTATGCTTATGTATTTGGTTTTGTTTGTAATATCATGTGCTTTACCAACAATGTTAGGTACGGCTGATCGGGTATCATTTGTTATATGTATGTTAATAGCGATTTTTTGGTTATATAAATCTGCTAAGTCATACATACAAGATGAAGATAGAGTTTTTGCAAAAACTGTATTTAAATTTTCTATAGTTGTGATTACTTTGATTTGTTTAACTTTTGGATAAGTAAGCTTAGAGTTATAAGTCTATATTTAAGCTTTTTGCTATTGCTTTAAGCTTTTTCATTGTTTCAGGTAATTTTCTAATAGCAATCCATTGTTTTGCTAGCTCTTTATCTTTGTATGCAGGATAGCCCATTTGACTCTCCCCTGCAGGGACATCCCACATAACACCAGCTTTAGCACCAACTTTAGCACCACTACCGATATTAATATGATCTTTGATACCAGCATTACCAGCAATTACAACCCCGTCGCCAATAGTAACTGAACCACTAATTCCTGCTTGGCCACAGATCATGCAACCTCTTCCAATGATAACATTGTGACCTATTTGGACTAGATTATCTATTTTTGTAAAATCACCAATTATAGTAGAGCCGTATTTTGCAAGGTCTATACAAGTACCAGAACCAATATCAACATAGCTGCCAATTACTACATTACCAATATGGGGTATTCTAACAATACTTTTACCATCTTGTGATGGTCTATAACCAAAACCATCACTCCCAATGGAGCAGTTTGAATATAGTCTACAAAAGTGTCCTATTTCAGTTCTTTCCCGAATTGTTACATTTGGCCATATTATGCAATTCTGTCCGATACTAGTTTGGTCATAAATACATACATTAGCGTATATTATCGTATTATCACCAATAGATACATTTTTACCAATATAGGCTCCTGGTCCAATAGATACATTTTTACCTATTTGAGCTGTTGGATCTATTACAGCTTTCTCGTGTATGCCATTTTGTTCAGGATTAGGCTCAGAAAATAATTCTAGGGTTATAGCCATTGCAAGATCTGCATTTTTTACAATTATTAAAGGTTTATCATTTATATCTAGTAGATCTTTACTTATATCTTCACTAACAATTGCCGCAGAGGCATTAGAATTTTCCCATAATCTTATGTGCTCATATTTATTTATAAGAGTTAAATCATCTTGCTTAGCAAGAGTTGCATAGTTCAACCCTGAGATTAAGACATCTTTATTTGATGGATTTATTAATTTCCCATTTATTTGTTGAGAAATTTCTGTAACAGAATATTTCATGTAAAACTTAATATTTTTTTAATAAAAGATTATTTAAGATTAACATCTTTCTTAAAATTATGATATAGAAACTAATCACCGACACCAAAATCTGTATTATCGACAAGTATTTCAAATTGAGGATCATTAAAGAGATGCTTATATTCATCTAAGAACCATTCCTTTAAACTCTCATCAGCTTTGATATTGGTTGTGTTATTAACATATAGATTAAGAGTGGTATGTTGGAAGTGGTTTTTTGCTATCTCAATATCTTTCCTAATAATTTCTTTAGTTTGTCCTTGTACACCTATTAATAGACAAACAGAATCAAATAACCTGCTTAACTGCTCTGGTGAGTCATGATGAAAACCTTTATTTAAAAGATTTTCTCTAAAATTATAATCAAAGCTTTCAAGCCCAGTTTTTATAAAAATTTCAGTTTCAAAAGTATCTTTGATTTTATGTAGATGATCTTTATACATCCAGTGAGCTTCGACAAAAAGCAGTTTGATATTTTTCTCTTTTATAATTTCTTTGATACGATTTTTTGTTTGTAATGGTAGTTCAAAGATATTTCCAGAATTTATGATCTCTAATATACCAAACTCACCAGTGATATTTTCTAAGACTTCAAAATTTATGCTATTAATTTCATCAATATTTTTAGAGTTATCTAATATATAGTCACAGAATGTGCATTTGCCATAAGCACAAGGACGACTTTTTAGAAGTACAATTTCACGTTTGTACTTTTGTACATCTGTGATTTTGCTATAGCGTTGCATTACTTAATATACTCCTGAGCCTGTATGAGAGCTAGCTCATCTGTATCTAATTCATGAGTCACTCTAAAGATCCCATCTAAGCATTGTGTAACTGACTTCAATGCTTCATCAAGGCTTTTCCCTTTTAATAAATAGCTTAGAAACATAGCTGCTGTTATATCTCCAGAGCCACTAACTTTAGGTTGAACTTTATATTTAGGAGATTCTATATGTGAAAAATTTCCTTTGTTATATATTGCTATGCCAGTTTTTGAGTGACTAAACGATACACTGGTTACAATAATTACTAGTTCATTGTTTTTTGTTATTTTAATTAGTTTTTCACATGCTTTAGCAATATCGCTATAGTCTTTAATTTCAGTATTACCAAGAACACTTAGCTCAAATAGATTTGGAGTAATAATGTCAGCTAGTGGCAATAAATGTTCTAGAAAAATACTAGGATGATCTTCAGATGCAAAAATATGACCTTGCTCTTGATCATCATACTTGTCACCAAAAACAGGATCACAGCAATATAAACTACTAGGACTCTCTTCTTTAAGTTCAGCAACCGTATTAGCAATAACTTTTGCTATTTCAAGATCTCCAATATATCCAGATAAGATAGCATCTTGTTTAGATAAAAAGTTATTAGCCATCATACCATCTATTACATTCTGAATGTCGTTAGCATTAAAAAAAGATCCTTTAAAAAAATCATATTGAGTATGATTTGATAGTTGAACAGTGTATATGGGTGATACATCTATGCCGAGCTTTTGCATTGGGAAAACTGCGGCTTTATTTCCAGCGTAGCCATAGGCCACATGTGATTGTATAGAAAGTACACGAGGTATATTAGAAGACATTAAACTATAAACCTAGATTTGTTCTTATGTTTGAAAGTAGGTCAACAGATGCTTGTTTATCACCAAGTTTACCTATTTTTATAAATATATTAATGATGTTACCTTGATCTTGAACTATTCTAACGCTGAAGTTGTCAACACCTGACTCATTAAAGTAATTCTTATCTGTTGCAAAAGTTCCAGATATATCAGCAGATTTCTCATGTATAGAACTATTTGTGATGTTATAGATTTTACTATTGTTTAGAGCTAGCTTAGTAGCATTATAAACACTATTTACATCAGTATTGTCTATTTGAGCTGAGAAAGTCCCGTTTACAAATCTAACAATAGAGTCGCCTGTATTATTAAGGTCATTAGATAAGCTAGCATTGTTTGAACAGCTTGCAAGTGAAGCAGAAACAAATGCAACTGCTATTAAAAGTTTAAATTTTTTCATCTTAATTAACTCCTTTTTCATAAGCTCGATAGGAATTTTATAATAGTATTTGTTTTTTGTAAATTAACTATATGATGTTTAAACTCTTGAAAAAGCGGTAATAGCCCCTATACTTCTAATCAAGAGTTTTACGATTTGGGAGGAAATCGATGTCTGTATATAGTCAATTTGAAGAGCTATTAGAGTTTTTAAATAATCGCGTCGTAGGACAAGAAAACTTAAATAAACGTTTGCTTATAGCATTGTTAGCTGGTGGACATCTTCTTGTTGAAGGAGCTCCAGGTTTAGCAAAAACAACAGCGATTAAGACGTTGTCAGAAAGTATAGATTGCTCATATCATAGGGTACAATTCACACCTGACCTTTTACCTGCAGATTTAACAGGTACAGAAATCTATGTACCTCAACAGCAGCGTTTTGAATTCCAATCGGGTCCTTTATTTCATAATTTGCTTTTAGCTGATGAGATAAACAGAGCTCCAGCAAAAGTTCAATCAGCTTTACTTGAAGCTATGGGTGAAAAGCAGATCACAGTAGGTAAACAAACATATCCTTTATCTGATTTGTTTATGGTAATGGCGACGCAAAACCCAATTGAGCAAGAAGGTACTTATCCATTGCCAGAAGCTCAGTTAGATAGATTTATGATGTTTGTTAAGATTGAATATCCAGATCCAGCAACTGAAGCAAAAATCTTAGCTATAAGTAGAGGAGAGGCATTAGGACATAAGCTTAAACATCCAAATATCCATCAAGATACTATTTTTAAAGCTCAAAAAGAAGTGTTGAATATTAAAATTTCTGAAGCGGTGGAGCAGTATATTATTCAGTTGATATTAGCTACTAGAGACCCTTCAAAATATAATAAAAATATTAAAAAATGGATAGCATTTGGCTCTAGTCCAAGAGGAACTATAGCATTAGATAGAGCTGCAAGAGCACATGCTTGGCTTATAGGACATGATTATGTTTCACCAAGTGATATTCATGCTGTTGTTTATGAAGTGTTACGTCATAGGATATTATTAACTTTTGAAGCTGAAGTCGATGGTGTAACAACAGATGATGTTATTACTGAATTATTAAAGGTTGTTCCTATTCCATAAAAAGGTAATTACATGAAGAGTTTTAAAGGTGTTAGACCTGATGTCCAAGAGCTTTTAAGGTTTCGATATCAAACTAAAGCACTTAAGCTATTTGCTAACCAAAGAGTAAATTCAACAAATGCTGGTAATAAGCTCTCTCGAGCAAAAGGTCGAGGCATGGATTTTGATGAGGTTAGACATTATCAGCCTGGTGATGATATTCGTTTAATGCATTGGGCTCTTACTGCAAGATTAGGCAAACCTTATACCAAAGTTTACCATGAAGAAAGGGATAGAAGCCTATACTTTGTATTAGATCAAAGCAATACTATGAACTTTGGAACTAGAGAATGTTTTAAGAGTGTCAAAGCTACAAATACTCTTGCTTTGATAGGTTTTGGAGCATTGGAGGCTCATGAAAAGGTAGGTGGAATTATCTTTGATGATAATGGCTATAATTTCTACCCAGCAAAACAGGATAAATCATCATTGGTTAAAATGTTCAATTTCGTTGCAAATGATGATAAAAAATATCAGATATCTTCTGATCGGAAATTAGCTGAAGCATTAAAATTTCTTTATGCAAAGATTCGTAGCAGTAGTATCGTTGTCGTAATAAGTGATTTTAGTAGTTTTGATGAAGAGGCAAATAGGTATCTTAAATTATTGAGCAATAAAAACTCTGTGATTAATGTATTTAGTTATGATCCTATAGAAAAGGATTTGCCAGGTTTAGATACTTACTACTTTAGTAATGGTAAGCAAAGAGTAGTTTTAGATTCAGCAAGTAAAAAACAAAATAAAGTTTATACGAATATTTATAAAAGTAGGCATGATGCTATACAGGATTTTTCACGTAAGAATAAAACAGGTTTCATAGAAGTTGCTACAAATGATGATTTGATTAAAACAATAAATTATGGGGTAGCTAATTATGAAAAGTAATAGTCTACTAGAGCAATTAAAAGATATCTATTTACCTGATAGAGTTTCGCAATGGTGGCCATTAGCATATGGTTGGTGGATCGTTTTGGGTTTAATTATTCTAGGAATTATTTTGGGTTTAATTATTCTGCGAATAAAGCAAAAGAAAGATTTATATAAAAATTCAATAATAGATGAATTTAAACAAGAAGTAGATAGTGTTTACAAAAATAATCCGACACATGTTTTAGAGAGCATCTCTGTTTATCTAAAAAGAGTTGCATTGCAGAAATTTCCAAGTGAAGAGATAAAGACATTATATGGTGAAAAATGGTTAGAGTTTCTAGATTCAAAAATAGAAGATAAGAGCTTTGAAACCACTAAAGCAAGACTTCTTGAGAATACTTATAAACCTACAGAGCTAGATAGAGCAACCTTTGAGGAAATAATGGTCGTAGCTGAAAAGTGGTTGAGGAGAGTCATATGATAAATATTGAATATCCTTGGTTTTTTGTTTTAGTTATTTTACCAGTAGTAATTTACTGGATTTTTCCTCGAGCTAAAAATAACCAACAGTCAGCTTTGAAGACACCTTTTTTTGACCAGTTGCAATCGCAGTTAGGTACACACAGTGCGCATGATTTTTCAAAAGCTAACTATTTTAAATATATTTTAGCGGCTATTTGGCTGCTTTTGATTATTTCCGGATCAGGAATACAATGGTTGGGTAAGCCGATTAGTATGCCACAAAGTGGTAGAGCTTTGATGATGGCTATAGATCTTTCAGGAAGTATGGCTATAGAAGATATGAAAAAACCTGATGGAAAAATGGAGTCAAGATTTGATCTGGTTATGCGAGTAGCAAATCAGTTTTTAGATACTCGAAAAGGTGATCGTGTTGGGCTTGTACTATTTGGGACGCGAGCGTATTTACAAACTCCACTGACATTTGATATTCCCACAGTTAAAAAAATGCTCGATGACTCTAGTATTGCATTAGCAGGTCCAAATACAGCAATAGGTGATGCTCTTGGCCTATCTATCAAAAAACTAGAGTCGTATCCAAATGATTCAAAAGCTATTATATTGCTTACAGATGGTGATAATACCGCGGGTTTATTACAACCACTTCAAGCAGCTGAGATAGCTAAACAATATGGGATAAAAATATACACGATAGCCCTTGGTGGCGGACAAATGCTTATCCAAACTGCTTTTGGAAAAAGATTAGTAAATACATCTGAGGATTTAGCTACGGAGACTCTGCAGGAAATAGCTAAGATGACTGGAGGTCAGTATTTTAGAGCACAAAATAGTAGTGATTTAAAAAATATATATAAAGATATAGATAAGCTTGAGCCAATTAATTTAGATAAAACTATAGTTAGGCCAGTTACATATCTTTATCCTTGGAGTTTAGGCTTAGCATTGATTTTGAGTTTTGTACTTGCTGGTATTTGGCTAAAACGCAGAGGAGGACACTAAATGGATTTTCATTTATTAAGACCTTGGTGGCTTCTGGCTTTGATACCAGTTATAATATTGACGATATTGCTTTTTAAAAATTCAGCAAAATCTAATAGCTGGAGTAAGTATTGCGATAGTCATTTGCTTGAGCATGTGACTATAGGTCAAGATTCAAAAACAAATAAAACTCTAATTCCTTTAGCATTTTTATTTTTATGGATAATTGCAGTATTTGCACTGGCTGGACCAACATATAAACATAAAGATATTCCTATCTATCAAAAAGACATCTCAAGGGTTATTGCACTAGATGTTTCTCAATCTATGGATACTGCAGATATATCTCCAAGTAGGCTTGAACGGGCTAAGTATAAGATTCTTGATATATTAAAGAGAATAAAAGAAGGTCAAGTTGGGATGTTAGTGTTTTCTAGTGAGCCCTTTGTAGTTACTCCATTAACTTCAGATGCAAAAACTGTTGCGAATTTAGTTCCTGTATTAAACTCAAATATTGTTCCAGTTCACGGACACAATATAACAAGAGCATTGAAAAAATCAGCTGAACTTATTGAACAGGCAGGAGCATCAGAAGGACAAATAATCTTAGTAACAGACTCAACACCTTCAGCTAAAGCAATAAGTGAAGCAAAAGATTTAGCTCAGAAAGGTATAAAAACTGATGTGTATGCGATAGGTACTCCCAAAGGAGGAATAGCTAAAGATGCAACAGGTAACTACCTTAAAGATGATAAGGGTAATATTCAATATTTTGGTGTTAATCTTGTGAAATTAAAATCTTTAGCAGATTCAGGAGATGGAAAATTAGTAACTTTGACGAATAATAATGCAGATATTAAAAGCTTACTATCAGAAAAAATAGGAGTTGGAGCAAAAAAATCAAAACAGGATTCAACTAATATTTTCTGGCAAGATGATGGTATTTATATTATATGGGTATTAAGTATTTTGAGTGTTTTTATCTTTAGAAGAGGTGTTTTGGAGAGAATATGTCGTTAAAGAAATTAATATTTATTTTAATACTAATACCAAGCTTTTCTTTTGCTAGTAAGTGGGATGATTTATGGCAGACTAAAGATCAGCAGGGTATGAGCTACTATGATAGTGGTAATACTAAGAAAGCTGCTGTAGCTTTTGAAAATAGTGATTGGAAAGGAGCTTCATATTATAAGTCAGGCGATTATAAAAATGCGTATCAAGAGTTTAAAAAAGATAGCTCTGCTAAAGGTCTTTATAATCAAGGTAATGCTTTAACTCATCTTGGTCAGTATAAAGAAGCTATTGATACTTATAAAAAAGCTATTGAAAAAAGACCAGATTTTGAAGATGCTAAAAGTAATCTAGAAATAGCCAAAGAGTTGGAAAAGCAGAAAAAGAAACAGCAGAATAATAAAGACAATAAAGACAATAAAGACAATAAAGATAATAAAGATAATAAAGATAATAAAGATAATAAAGATAATAAAGATAATAAAGATAATAAAGATAATAA
>NZ_JAWUZH010000013.1:0-48019 GCF_036281795.1 Francisella sp. 19S2-4 | reverse complement strand
TTAAGGCTAAGTTTTTACTAAAAATAGCAAAAATATTCCTATTCATAGAAATTGAAAGATTTATTCAACAGTCTTTTTTTTAATCTGATACTTCTATTTAAGTATATTTTTTACTAAAAATATACTTTTTAATAAATATTTAATGAAGATTTTTGAGATTTTATTTTAATAATTAAGATATTTATAAGAAAGATATTTTGTTTATTTAAGTCTTACAACAAGAACATCAACATTCGCTTCATGCAAAATACTATTTGCTGTTGATCCTAAGAAAAATCTACCAACCGCACTTCTTCTATGACTACCAACAACGATTAGATCATTTTTATTTTCTTTTGCTTTCTCTAATAGGCTATTAGATATTGCACCGATCATTACTGATTTTTGACCAGTTATATTGTTTTTCTCAGCAAATTTTTCTAATGCTGCTTCAACTTTAGCTGTCTCATAAGTCATCAAAGAAATACTATCATTAGGTATAACAAATGCCGTATCTAATTGTGCATTATAAAGTTTAGCAACTTCTTTTGCTTTGTTAACAACATCACATGAATCATTCTCAAGATCTGTAGGCACTAGTAATTTTTTGTAACTATGAGCTTTGCTTACAGCAGCTTCATTTTCACTAACTCTTACCGTTAACACATCGCACTTAGCTTTATGTAGAACAGCATTTGCTACAGAACCTAAAAGTAAGTTTATACCGTGAGTAGCATGAGATCCAAGTACGATAACATCACACTGACTTTCTTCTGCATACGTAACTATCTCAGCCGCAGGATTACCAACTAAGACTTCATGTTCAACCTTAATTCCAGAGATTTTAGCTACTAGTTTATCTAGTTCTTCTTTTGCTTCTTGCTCTATTGAATGCTGAAAATCAACAATAGATGGTGCAAATGGTGCTACACAATCAATAACTGTAACTACCTTCAAAACTTCAGTATTATTTTTCTTAGCAAAGTCTATTGCAGAATTAATTACAACATCTGCATTTTCATAAACATTTACCGCTAGTAAAACCTTTTTATACGCCATGACGACTCTCCTAACTTGTCTTCCTTTAACTTCATTATAACAAACAAAAATAAAAAAGCATTTAATTACACATCAAATTTTATTTTTATAAATTACTTCAAAATACTTCCATATTTCATTAGGTAATTCTTGTTGTAATTGAAACCTATATTCAACCATTTTCTTAGGCTCAGCAAGTTCTATAGCACCTAAGCATTTTGATATTATCCCTAAATAAAAATAATTATCATTTTTACTAGTTCTTGCAAATACATATTTTGTATAAGTGTCTTTTATCAATTCTCTCTCAAGCTTATCATTTAAATCTTTTCCTATTTTTGAGTAGTAAGTAAAACACTTAGATGAAATAAATTTATTATCGTGCTGAGTAAACTTCTTACTCTCATCAAAAGTCATAAAAAGAAGAGCTTTGTTATCAAAAACTCTATATCCTGCTAAGTTAACCCCGCCATTGGTATAGTCTTGATTGAGCAGATGGGCAATATCCTTTTTTGAATACTTAATATACATGGATAAACCAGCACACTTATGATCCATATATTTTTCTATATAAACCAACTTATTATATTCAAGCAAATCTTTAATTTGAGATTCTAAGAAACTATTATCTTTTATTAAATCGGCTATTCGAAGTAGAACTTTACCATTACTTATAGAGATTAAAGACTCATACTCTTGTCTAGCAGCATTAACTGTAAATATTTCTAAAGCCAAATGTTTCAAAGCATTATTAAAGCTCTCCGTATCAAAATTATCTAAATTTGCTCGAAGTTTTGATTCAAGTTGCGAAAGTTTTAATATATTACAATCTAGTAAATATTCTAATATAAGTATTTCATATAACCTTTTTGCTGGAGTAAATTCTCTAGATATAAATTTTAAGACTAAATATTGCCTTCTATCAAGTTTAGGGATAGTTTCTTTAAAAGAGCTTAATATATCATAATATGTATCTTTAGCAGATAAGATGACTTCTGGAGATATAAAGTTATACTTTTGAAAATCAACTAAAGTTGGTATTCTTCCAAGCTCTTTTTTTAACTGTTTATAATCTCTTTTTATATTTTTCAGCTGAGAAAAATTTGTTACTTTAATATTTTTATAAATAATTTCCTTAGCGATATTCGTAAATGTTATTGTACTTTGACCCGCTATATAATTATTTGGAGAAACTACAAACTTTTTTAACTCATCCTTATCATAACTATTATTTTGACTTAATGCCACAGGAATAAGAAAATTACTATCATAGTTTGCAATAAAATCTAAAACTACAACAAAATGCTTGTCCTTATACTTACGTAAGCCTCTACCTAATTGTTGAATATAAACTATGGCACTTTGAGTTGGGCGTAGCAGTATAACCTGATTTACGCATGGAATATCAATACCTTCATTAAAAATATCAACTGTTACTATAGCTTCTAACTGATTTGACTCAAGCTGGTTTATAACTTCTGATCTGAATTTTTCTGAATCTTCGCTCGTTAATGCTTTAGCCTTTACTCCTTTCTGAGCTAGTTTAATAGACATCTGTTTTGCTTCATTAACATTGCTAACAAAAATTAGTGCTTTTCTTGAATTTCCACTAAACTGATAAAAGTTCATTTTCTCAATTATATGTGCAATTCGATTATCATCGACTAATCTTGAAAAATCACTGAGCAGCGACCTTTCTGACTCAATATAAAAATCTTCTATTGCAAAATAATGAAATGGACATAGTAAATCTTCCTCTAAGGCTTGATGTAATCTAATTTCATAAGCAATGTTATAGTCAAATAGTTTAAATATATCTGCCTCATCAGATCTCTCAGGCGTTGCTGTCATTCCAAGTAAAAATTTGGTTTCGAAGTAATCAAGAACCTTTTTATAGCTCTTTGCTTCAGCATGATGAACTTCATCAACTATTATGTAGTCAAACTCATCCTTTGAAAATCTTGCTAAAACTTTAGGATTCTTAAGCGTCTGTATAGTTGCAAATAAATATTCCGCAGAATCTTTATTATCTCCTGTATATAAACCAAAACTTTTATCTTTGATAACTTTAGCAAAAGTTTCTTTAGCCTTAATTGCAATATTTGTACGATGAACTATAAAAAGACAACGCTTAGGTCTAACTTTAGCAACATCAAACGCACTTAAAAAAGTTTTGCCAGTTCCTGTAGCACTTATTATTAAAGCCTTTTTTTTACCATTATTTCTTAATGTCTCTAGGTTATTTAACGCTTCTATTTGGGCTTTATTTGGATTTATGCTACTAGTTAAAATATTTTTTTGACTAATCTGTAAATTATCCTGCCTGAGATATATTTCTTTATATTCATCAATAAAATCTTTAGCTTCCTTAGCTTGATCAAAAAGTCTATTAAATTCTGATAACGCTTGTCTAACAATTTCATCACATTGACTAGCTTCAAATAACACATTCCATTCACTATTTACTGTAAGGGCTGATTGAGTTAAATTTGAACTCCCTAACATTATTTGCCAACTTTGTTTCTTCCTAAAAAAAAATCCTTTAGCATGAAAGTTTTCACTATCAAGTATTTTGAGCTCTATGTTATTAAATTTAAGAAGAACTTCTAGTGCTTTTGGCTCAGTAAAATTTAAGTAGCATCCGGTTAAGATTTTACCTTTTATATTTTTTGCCTCTAATTGACGCAGAGACTCTAAGATACACAAAACTCCACTTAATGTTACAAATGCAACACTAATTACAAACTCTTCACAGTTACTTAACTGATCATTGAGCTCTGTTACAATTTTATAATGCTTTGAATTTGTAATAAACTTTTTAGAGTCTGTGCTCATTTTATATCTGGACAGGAACTGCAGAGTTTAAGTTTGTACTACCTGTGCTTTTACCCCAACAATAAACACCACCATTTCCTTTGGCAATTCCACAAACATATGTTTTAGAGACACTTAATCTACTAAATTTGACATCTGTTTTTACTTTTTGTGGCTTACTAAAGTGTCCTCTCTCTCCATTACCAATCTCTCCTTGCTCTCCATCACCCCAGCAGTAAGCATTTCCTTGCTTATCTAAAGCACAAGCATATTTACTCTGACCATAAACTTTTTCAAACTTACTCTCATCACTAAAGCTTATTCCTAAAGAGTCCGAAGCTTTAGCTTGTTGTTCTTCCGGCTCTTCAGTATTCTTGTCATTTATACAATAAATATTATAATTTCTATCCATAAAGCACTTAGAACCATTTTTCTCACTGATTCCTTTAGCTTTTTGAAGTTGTTTGTAATGCTCTTCTATTTGTTTAGCATTGTCATTATCAGAGTCAGGCTCTATAATCTGATACTCTCCAACGCTAAGCTCTCCTGATCCATAATAAGAGATATCTTTGTTATATTCATAGTTTCGATTATATGCCGAAAAGAAGTTTTGGGTATAAGTATCAAGAGCAAAAACACTACTTCCTAAAAACACCAAAACCATTACAACTAAATTTTTTTTCATAAATAAATTTCTTAATATTACTTTTTAAATTTTAACTGGTACTGTAGAGTCTAAATTTATAGTACCTTTGTTACCCTTACCCCAACAATATACTTGATTAGATTGCTTAACAATTCCACAAGTATATGTTCTTGCCATAATTAATCTACTAAACTGCATATCTGTTTTGACTTTTTGTGGTTCATTAAAAAGACCTTTTTCGCCATTTCCAACCTCACCATTACTACCATCACCCCAACAATAGGCATGATTATTATCATCTAATGCACAAGCATAATGTGCTTTTGTGTACACTTTTTTAAACTTAACATTAGTATCAACTTTTTGTGGAATCTTTGCTTTATTTTTTATGTCTGGTGTTCCAAGCTGACCTCTTTTATTACTACCCCAACAATAAACTTCATCACCATTATCTAAAGCGCAGTTAAAATCATCACCTTCATGAACATTTTTAGACTTTTTAAGTTTCTCAAGATGCTCTAACATCTTTTTACTCAATTTCTTACCACTATTAGTAGTTGTATCTTTTCTAAGTTTATAATCCCCACATCTTACTTGTCCTGCTGCATCATAGCTACAGTTATAATTTTCAGAGTCATCCTTGCCAAAGCTATAACCATATTCCTGTATTTTCGCATCATCTCTATAATTATTATTCTTAGGTGAGAAATTGTCAGTTGAATAGTTATGGTCATCAAAAAAAGACTGTGTAAAAGTAGAATTAGCAAAAGCATTAGTACATAAAAACACAATTACTAGCAAAACTATAATTTTTTTCATAAATAAGTTTAGTTTTAAAAATTTCATACAACCATTAAATAATAATAAATTAAAATACTCACAAGTAAAATTCTATAAAAAGATTTTTTGCTCCCAATAACGTAAAAAACTAAAAAATTTTTCCTCTCTTGTATAGTTTTCTCTATCAACATAAGGTTTTGTTATAAGTATTGGATAACACCCAGCAATAAAGCATGCAAGACAACCAGTCAAAAGTCTATCATCTACAAGAGCAATTTCTTGTGGTCTACAATTAAGCATTTCTATAATTTTGTTAAGTCCATCAGGATATGGTTTCTTAGCTACTCCTGATATAAATCTAATTTTAGGAAAATATTTTCTAAAATACTCCAACCTTTCTTGAGTTGGTTTATTTGAAAGGATAAATATATTATCTTCACCAAATTTAGTGACAAAATTATCTAACCAATCTCGAACCTCGGCAAGAATTTCTGGCTTACCATGACTAGCTAATACACCATCAAAATCTAAAGCTAAATAGCTAATTTTTTTCTGATTTAAAAACTTCGAGGTTAAATTTACAACACTTTCTAAGCAATTATTCTGCTTCAAAGATCTAAGCTTTTTTCTGTAATGAAACATCTGTCTGATAGTGTATAAAGATCTACTAAGCATTTTTCTTCAAATCCATATCTTTTTTTAAATCCAAGGCTCTTTGATAAACATCATTTTTTTTAAGGTTTAATAATTCTGTAGTTAACTTAACAGCCTTTTTCAAAGGTAATTCTTCAAGCAATGCTCTAAGCAATAGTTCTTGATCGATACTACTAGATGGATCTGATGCGTCATGCCCACTACAATCAACTATTACAACAAATTCACCTTTTAGCTTTTCAGGATAACTCTTAAAAAACTCTATAACCTGACCTGGTTTTCCATTAACAAAAGTCTCAAATTGTTTCGTTAGCTCTTTCGCAACAACAATATCTACATTTGGCAAAACACTATCCAAATCAGCTAACAAATATTCTATCCTATGTACAGACTCATATAATATAACAGTCGTATTAAGACTCTTAAACTCAAGTATCTGCTCCTGCCTTTTTGCTTTTTTTGCAGATAGGAATCCTTTAAATACAAAGCTATCTGAAGGTAACCCTGCTACTGATAAAGCCGTGATCGCAGCACTAACTCCCGGAATAGGAACTATTTTATAATTCTCTTTACGTAGATTTGTTACTATTTTATATCCAGGATCAGATATTAATGGAGTTCCTGCATCACTAACTAAAGCAACTACTTTTCCCTCGTCTAAAAGCTCTTTAACCTGTTGTATCCTCGACTCTTCATTGAAGTCATGGCACGATAATAGCTTCTGATCTTTCCTGATATTAAGGCTTAACAAAAGCTTTGATGTCACACGAGTATCTTCAGCTAAAATAATATCTGCCTCTCTTAGCACATCAATAGCACGAAGTGTTATATCTCCTAAATTACCTATTGGCGTTGCAACAACATACAAAGTTGATTTTTCTATATTACTCATCTAGCATCTCCACTAAATTCGTAACATCTCCTGCTCCTTGTACTAAGATTATTGATTTATCATCAACAATACTCTTCAAAGCAGATATAGCACTACCAAAATTATCAGCTAGTATACTATTAGTAATTTCCTTAGCGATATCTTGACTTTCAAATCCAGCGATCACTTCTTCGCCAGCTGAATAAGTTGGTAATAAAATTAATTGATCTGCAACACGAAGAGTAGTTATCCAATCTTTAAATAAATCTCTATTTCTAGTATATCTATGCGGTTGAAATATATGAATAATCTTTTTATCAGGAAACTTCTCTTTAACAGCTCTTAGACAGCTAGCAACTTCGACAGGATGGTGTCCATAATCATCAATGACCTCTACCTGATGTCCTGAGATATTTTTTATATATCTGTCAAACCGTCTTGCAACCCCCGCAACATCTAATAATATTTGCTTTATATCTTTATATTTGAAACCTAAATCTAAACAACAGATGATACATGCTGTAGCATTTTGCACATTATATTCACCAGGCAGCTGAATGGCAAAATCATAATTTTTATTTCTATGACAAACCTTAAAGTATGTATAGTCATAATCTACACGATAATCACTTATTTGAGCATCTGCACCTTGTGAAAATCCATATGATACTATATTTTTATCATTCAAAGCATTTTTTGCTAATAAATCATTACATCCTTTATCATCTACACATAAATAAATGTTCTCAACTGTTTCTTTAGAAAGAAATTGCAAAAAATTATCTATGAGATTTTCATAACTATTTTTATAAGTTGCCATATGATCAAGATCAACATTAGTAACTATTGCACACTGTGGATTCAAATGCAGAAATGACGCATCGCTTTCATCAGCTTCTATGACTAATTTATCTTTACCATTTACTTGAATATTAGAATCTGTATATTTAACGACTCCTCCAACGACAAAACTACTTTTGTTATCAAGATGGCATAATAACGTTGCTAAAACACTTGATGTCGTAGTTTTCCCATGAGTTCCTGTTACAGCTATACTATAATCAAAATCTCTCATTAAAATTGCCAGGAACATTGCTCTTTGTAGACATTCTATCCCAAGAATCTTAGCTTTTTGAAGCAAAGGATTTTCAACTGAAATCGCGCTTGAATAAACGATCATATTATAACTATCTAAGCTAATATCATTTATTGAGGTAAATATTTTGATTCCTAAAGCTTCAAGTCTAGATGTTAGTTTATTAGGCTTACTATCATACCCATCAACAGCTGCACCAAGATTTTTAGCAGCTATAGCAAGTGCAGAAACTCCAATACCTCCTACACCCAGAAATAATATCTTTTTATTCAAATCAGCCTATTTTACGCAATCATGCCAATGTTTTATATAATTGATATAATACCATATCAACCTAACTAGTCACAGTCCTCTCCAATATTTAAATACTGCTTTACTTAACTCTTGCAACATCCCTTTACCATCAGCTGCAAATATATGATTTTCCTGACACCACTTTGTAAAAATAGTTCCTACATCTGCATACATCAAATCATACGCAAAAGCATTTTCAGTAAAGTTTGTAGTTTTTAAAGGCAACATCTCTTGATGAATACTTGATGAGGTTGAGTTAATAACAATATCAAACGTTCCTGAAATATTTGTGAAGTCTTCAATATCTATAGCGAATTCTGACACAAATAAGTTAGCTATTGCTTGTGCTTTTTGCATAGTCCTATTTGCAATAGCTATCGATTTAGGAGATTCTTTTATTATGGCAGCAACAACGGCTTTTGCAGCACCTCCTGCACCTACCACAAGTACTTTTTTTTGTTTAAGCTCAACTTTATAATTATTTTTAATGTCATTAACTATTCCCAAACCATCATAATTTAAAGCTATCATTTTCCGCTCTGGAGTAAAAATAACATTACTCGCAGCACCAACTGCTTTTGCTGTTGTATCTGAGTCGTCAGCTAAGGCAAAAACTCTCTCTTTATGAGGAATCGTTACACTTAAACCTTTAACTTCAGTATTATTTTTAAACTCTTTAATTTTTTCTTCTAATTCTTCAGGCTTAACCTCTATAGCTGTAAAAATCATATCCTGGCTGTACTGCCTAGCTAGCTCCATTTGAATTTTTGGAGATAAACTATGTTTTACAGGAAAACCAATAACATGGTATAAATCTGACATTTGAAACTCTTCAGTAATTAAAATATTAGAATTATATCATGAGTAAAAAAACATGATTAACTTGAATAGCGCAAAAAAAGTAAATATCATTATGCACACAAAAATCAAAGTATTAATAAAAACTTAAATGACAAAAATAGTTACAACATTAGGATTAAGTATATTTTTATCTACAGGATTTAGTTTACAAGTATCTAGTGGATCAACTCAAAAAATAAATTCTAGCGATCAAAAGGCTACTACAGCAATGAGTGCTATGCCAATAAACACAGACCCAAAGTCTAGCCAGAACCAGGTAAAAATAGATCAGCCCAAACAAAAAGAACAATTAATGGGTTCTAGCTCTTCTACTTGGACTCCAGCATATCTTAAAGTTAAAAAGTTTAAAAAATGTCTAAGTACACAAGACTATAGAGGTTGGCAAGGTTATTGCTTGCCGAGCAAACAGCCAAAGAAATGCCCAGATGCTTCTTGGAGTGAGTTAAATAAAATGAATTTAGTACCTTGTTCAAAATAAGTTTCTCGCGTTGATCGCCAACAAATAGTATTTGACTAATTAATGTCTTTTCTATAGAATACCGAAACTATTTCTGTGATTTATAAAATAAAGATAAAAATTTTAAAGAGGAAAATAAAATGAAAAGAACATTCCAACCTTCAAACCTAAAAAGAAAAAGAACTCATGGTTTCCGTGCACGCATGAAAACTTTAAGCGGAAGAAAAGTTATTAGAAACAGAAGAGCTAAAGGTAGAGCTAAGCTTAGTGCATAATTTTTGTTTAACCAAACAAAATATACTTAATAAAAGTGAGATCAAACAGGCTTTTGATAACGTTGAAAATAAGTTAAGCACACTACACTTTACTTTTTTGCTTGGCCAAAGAGATATTAAAGATCCAGGCATTTGTGTGATCTTGCCTAAAAAAAGCATAAAAAAAGCTACTAAAAGAAATCTTTGTCGGAGACTTATTAAAGAGTTTTTCCGATTAAACAAAGACTCTTTAGATCAAAAAAGCCTGATTGTACTAAGCAAAAAAACGGCATCTCAAGCTACTAAGGAAGATTTGTGGCAATCTATAGAAAGTTTTTATCAATTCTTAAGAAAATCACAATAGTTCCCTTCATACTATTAATCAAACTTTATCGTTACTGTATTAGCCCTTTTATACCAGCTAGATGTAGATATTATCCAACTTGTTCTGAATATGCTCTAGAAGCTCTAAAATCTCATGGTATACTAAAGGGATTATATTTAACTATACGTAGACTTTTGCGCTGCCATCCACTAGCAAAAAGAGACTACTACGACCCAGTTCCGGAAAAAATAAAAGGTTTAAAGAAATAATGAAAGCTAATCATATAAGAATATTACTATTAGTTATAATAGCAATAATGTTTTTATCTCTAATGAATAAGTGGGAGCAAACTTTTCCTTCTACTTCATCTAGCGAGCAACAAACAACAAAAACTCAAGAGAGTAATCACTACACACAGCCAGCAGATTCTAAAGCAGGCGGCGATGCAGCTAAAGATCAAACTCCTAGCTTAACCTCAAAAACAAGTTTCTCTCAATATGATAAAGCTGACAGTGTAACCATAAACACTAATGTTTTCAAAAACCTAAAAGTTAGCTTACTTAATGGCGCTATCACTTCAGCATCTTTAAAAGATTATACAGTTAGCTTAAATGATAAAACTCCTATGAGTTTACTAACAGAAAAGCAAGGCTCTGAGTATATTGCAAAAAGCAGTGTTGTAATAGATAGAAAGCCAGTAAATGTAGAATTTAAAAATGAAGGAATTAAAAAGCAAGATGGCAAACAAATTCTGACTTTATCTGGTTCTGTAGATGGCTTAGATATAGTTAGAACATATACCTTTGATGATTCTAAATACAATATTTTAATATCACAAAAAATCACTAATACTACTTCTAACCCTATTAATGTTATAGTTGATGATTCATTAGCTAGAGATTTTGATCCTGCAGGAGATAGCTTTAGTTTATTAAATGCTCATAGTTATACTTTTACAGGTGTTGCATATTCAACTCCTCAAGATAAATTTAGAAAAGAATCTTTTAAAGATATATCTAAGACTAGTGGCAAACCGACAATAATTGATAACAACGGTCAAGGCTGGGTTGCCTTCTTAGAACACTACTTCATGACTGCTTGGATACCTCAAGCATCAAATTCAAAAATATACTATAAAAACCTAAATGGCGATGTTTTTGAAGCTGGTGAATATACTGGTCTAACAATAGCTCCAAATCAATCACAAAATGTATCTTCTGTGCTTTACACAGGTCCTATCATCAAAGATAACCTAGTTAGCCTAGCTCCAAACTTAGAGAAAACTTTAGATTACGGTATGCTATCATTCTTCTCTGAGATTATTTTCTGGGTTATGAGCCATATCCATGCGCTAGTCGGTAACTGGGGATTATCAATTATCTTAGTTACTGTACTTATCAAACTAATATTCTATCCTCTTTCTGCTAAAAGTTACCGCTCTATGGCAAAAATGAGAATGTTACAACCAAGAATTAAGCGCCTTCAAGAAATATATAAAGATGACCGTCAAGCTCTTGGTAAAAAAATGATGGAAATGTACAAAGAGGAAAAAGTTAATCCTCTTGGTGGATGTTTACCTATGGTAATACAGATTCCTATATTCATTTCATTATATTGGGTATTGCTAGAGTCAGTAGAATTAAGACATGCTCCTTTTATTTTCTGGATTCATGACTTATCAATGAAAGACCCTTACTTTGTTCTTCCTGTATTAATGGGAATATCAATGTTCTTACAACAAAGACTTTCTCCAGCTCCTGCAGATCCTATGCAAGCTAAGATAATGATGTTCTTACCTGTAATATTTACATTCTTATTTGCATCATTCCCATCAGGATTAGTGTTATACTGGTTAACAAATAACTTAATCAGTATTTTGCAACAATGGTTTATAACAAAACGTTATCAAGCAACACATAAAAAATAAAATATCAATACTATGGACAAATCTTTTTTAAAACCAAAATACTGGGGGATATGGATCATAGTTGGCTTATGTAAAGTCGTTGTAAATATACTCCCATATAAAGCATTAATGCGCCTTGCTATTGGTATAGGGTTTTTAGCAAAACCTCTCGCAAAAAAACGTAATCAAATAGCTATTACTAATTTAAAGATAGCTTTCCCTGAAAAGTCAGATCAAGAAATAAAAAAACTGGCTAATGAAAGTTATAAATCTGCTTGCATGGCAGGATTCGAGAGCTTAATCGCTTGGTTTATGACAGATAAAAACTTCAAGAAACTAAATATAGACACTTCTGATTTCAAAACTTTTATTGATGTTCATAATGACCCAAACCGAACTCTTTTAGCTTTAGGATTCCACTTTCATTCTTTAGAAATCGCGGGTAGATATGTTGGTAATAATATTAAGCCTTTATCAATAATGTATCAAAAGCATAGTAGTCCATTAATGGAGCATATAATAACATCCTCTCGTGAAAAATATATTGATAAATGCTTTCAGCGTAAAAATATAGTCTCGGTAATAAAAAGCCTTAAAAGAGGTATGACAATGTGGTATGCTCCTGATCAAGATTTCAAAGAGCATGTTGTTTTTGTTAATTTTTTTAGCAAGCTTTGCTCTACTCTAACAGTGACTCCTTGGCTTGCTCAAAAGACAGGCGCAACAGTTGTACCTATGTATTATATAAGAAAAAAAGATTTATCAGGATATAAGCTCATTTCTTGTGAACCTATTGAATTTACGGGAGATCCACACAAAGATGCTAATATAACAAATAGATTCTTAGAGAATGCTATCCGCAAGTATCCAGAACAATACTTATGGCAGCACCGCCGTTATAAAACAAGACCTCCTGGCGAAGAAAAAATTTATTAGTTATTTATGATTAGTAGACTATATGTTAAAATTTAAATAGTACCTTAACTTAAGAGTAAGATGAGCAGTAAGAACTTTAAACCTGAAAACTGGGGAATATGGCTTGTAGTAGGCATAATGAACTGTGCTTCAAAACTGCCTTTATTTACACATAAGTATATTGTTCTATTCATTGGATTTATAATCAAACCTTTCTTAAAAAGCCGTAATGCAATCGCTCGAGAAAATCTCAAAATTGCCTATCCAGAAAAGTCAGATAAAGAAATAGAAAAGCTTGTTAAAAAGAGTTACTACTCAATGGTTCTTTCTGGAGCAGAAACTACTGCTGCTTGGCTTTTATCAAAGAAAAGATTTAATAAAATAGAATTTGAATGGGGAGAAGGTTCTAGGGAAAGATTCGAGAAGTATCATAATGACCCTAAACAAAAGTTAATCATATTAGGTTTCCATTTTCACTGTATTGAAATAATAGGTAGATATATGGGACAAGAGTTCCCTCCTTTTACAGTGATGTATCAAAAAAATGGCAACCCTCTTATTGAGGATTTGATAAAAGACTATCGTGAAAGAAACCTTTACAAATGTTTAGATAGTAAAAATTTTATATCTGTTATTAGAAGTCTAAAAAAAGGTTATACCATGTGGTATGCTCCTGATCAAGATTTTGGATTAGAAAGCTCAGGAGTAGAGAACTCGGTTTTTGCACCATTTTTCGGCAAACTTTGTGCTACTCTTACAGTAACTCCATGGCTTGCTCAAAAAACTGGTGCTGTTGTGGTTCCTGCATATTATGTGCGAGAGAAATGCTTAAAAAAATATAAAATTGTTACAGGAGAGCCACTAGAATTTACAGGTGACGCTTATAAAGATGCTGAAATTACTAATAAATTCTTAGAAGATGCTATTCGAAAATATCCTGAACAGTATCTATGGCAACATCGTCGCTATAGAACGAGACCAAATGGTGAGCCACAAATTTACTAAGGCTTAGATTTTATGTTAAGAAAAAAATTGTTGTTTATTAAAGGTTTTTCTTTAGTTGAGTTAATGGTTGTGATAGCAATTATAGCTATTCTAGCTTCTATAGGCATCCCTACATACAACAACTATGTCCTAAGAAGTCATCGAAGTGAAGCAACATCAGAATTATTATCTGCATCAAATGCTGCTGATAACTTTGAAATTCGCAACGGCTCATTTCCATCAGGCAGTGATATAAGCTCTTTCTATAAAACCAATTCTCAAAGTGGACTTTATAAACTAGCATATAATGGCGCAGGCTCAAGCTATACAATTACAGCTACAGCACAAGGAGCTCAAGCAGCGGATACACCTTGTACAGATATTCAACTACAAGTAAATGGCGCTATTGTTGATAAAACACCTACAGCGTGTTGGGACTAGTAAATTACTAAAAATATTTTAATTTAAAAATTTAAGGAATATTAAAAATGGCAAATTATAGCACAAATGAATTTAAAGGTGGTCTAAAAGTTTTAATAGATGGCAATCCTATGGTTATCGTTGAAAATGAGTTTGTTAAACCTGGTAAAGGTCAAGCATTTAACAGAGTTAAACTTAAGAATCTTCTTAATGATAGAGTCATAGAAAAGACTTTTAAATCAGGAGAGTCTGTTGAGGCCGCTGATGTAGAAGAATTCACAGTTGTATACTCATATTTTGATGGAGATAGTTATGTGTTTATGCACCCTGAAACATTTGAGCAGTATATGGTTTCTGATGAGGCACTAGGTGAAACTAAAAAATGGTTAAAAGATCAAGATGAATACCAAGTCATCTTATTTAATGGTCAACCAATATCAATAACCCCGCCAAACTTTGTAAATCTTGAAATAGTAGAGACTGATCCAGGCTTAAAAGGAGACACTGCTGGAACTGGCGGTAAACCAGCGACATTATCTACTGGTGCTGTTGTAAGAGTTCCTCTTTTTGTACAAACTGGTGAAGTAATAAAAGTTGATACTAGAACATCAAGCTATGTTTCAAGAGTCAAGGAATAATATGCAGTCAATAGATAATCTAGTCTGGATTGACTTAGAGATGACTGGACTTGATGTTGAAGAGTGTAAAATCATTGAAATAGCTGCGATCATTACAGATAAAGACTTAAATACTATTGCTGAAGCTGAGCCCATTGCAATTCATCAATCAGATGAGATTTTAGACAATATGAATGAATGGTGTATAAAAACTCATGGTGAGACAGGTCTTACTCAAAGAGTCAAAGATAGTAAAATCTCTTTAGAGGAGGCTGAACAAAAGATTCTAGACTTTATAAAACAATATGTCCCTTATCAAAGCTCCCCTCTATGTGGTAACTCAATATGGCAAGATAGAAGATTTCTCGCTAAATATATGCCTAAAATAGATGACTACTGTCATTATAGAATGCTTGATGTTACTAGCCTAAAACTTCTTAATGAATACTGGGGAGATGGTGAAATATTTAATAAAAAAGCTACTCATAAAGCTTTAGATGATATTCAAGAATCAATCGCCGAACTAAAGTTTTATAGAAAAAAATTATTATCACTTTAGAGAATTATATAAATGAAAAAAATATTACTTTTAATCTTATGTAGTTTATTAATAGCTAGTTGTTCCACTCACCCTCTTGGAATATCTGATGAGACATGGCAAAACATGACTCCAGAACAACAGGCTCAAGCATATCAAAAACAAGCTGACATAACTGCGAAACAACAAGCTCAAGAACTCGCTTACCAACAGCAGCAACAACAAGAGATTGCGAATATAAAAGCTAATCCAGCATATGGTCAATATATTCAGTGTGTAATTAGAAAAGGTAAATATCAAGCTTTTATTAATGACTGGAATGATATCCAAGCATTTAGTTTTGATGCTATTCAAGGTAAAACTACTACTGCTAATTTGACATATTATCAGAATAATAATAAATTCTTTAATGAGAATCAGGAACTATATATTTCACTTGAAGGTACTCAAATTAAGATTTGCAAAGATCAAAATGCTTTTTCTAATGATTGTTCGGTAATAACAGCAACTATGCCTCAATATAGAAGAGGAGCTAGGGTTAAAATAACTTCTGGAATAATAGAAGGTACTGCTAGATGTGATATGGTCTATGGCAATAGTGGATCATCAAATGGAAATGGGAATGCCAACATAATAATAAATGTTTGATAATAATTCTCATTATCGTATATCACAATCAAATATCTTTTGATATACTTGTCACACCAAATTATCATAAAAAAAGATATCTTTGAGAATTTATTATGAAATATGCTCTTGTTGGTAACCCAAACTGTGGAAAAACAACGATCTTCAACGCTCTAACAGGGCTTAACCAAAAAGTTGGTAACTGGTCTGGAGTAACTGTAGATAAAAAAACAGGCTTCTTTAACTTTAATGATAAAAAAATAGAAGTTGTTGATATCCCTGGAATTTACTCCCTATCAGTATCAGATGAGAACTCTATTGATGAGCAAATAGCATACTCTTTTATAGTTAAAGAAAAGCCAAATGCAATTATTAATGTAGTAGATGCATCAAATCTAAATAGAAGTTTATACCTTACTGTTCAACTTATAGAACTCGGACTACCCGTCATTTTAGCTGTAAACATGGTAGATGTTGCAACTAAAAAAGGTACTATTGTGCACTATGATAAGCTAGAGAAAGCTCTTGGATATAAGGTCTTACCAATAGTTGGAACAAAAAATATTGGTATTCAAGATCTAAAACAAACTTTAGCATGCCCACAAAGTACACCAAATTTTGATTTAACAAAGTTCTATCCTAAAACTGTCTTTAAAACAGAAAAACAAATTAGTGAGCTACGTCAAACTAAAATAGGTAATTTATGGCTTACTACAGAGCTTCTTGATGGTAGAGATATTCAGCTTGCTCAAGAAATCAAAGATAAAGATTTAAAAATACTAAAAGAATCTATAGGTATAACTAAAAATATAGATATAGCAAAACTCCGCCATCAAGCAGTCGCAGAGATTGTAAACATTACAACAGAAAGTAAGAAAGTATCTCGAATCAACCTTACCAAAATTCTAGATGCCATATGTATGAATAAATACTTAGGTGTGCCAGTATTTCTTCTTATGATGTACTTAATGTTCTTATTTTCAATTACATTAGGTGGCGCGATACAACCAATGTTTGATGATCTATCACATGCTATTTTTGTCGATGGTTTAGCATATTATTCAAATATGATAGGACTTCCTGAACCTCTCATAGGGATCTTAGCAAATGGCTTAGGTACTGGTATAAACACGGTACTAGGATTTATACCTCAAATAGGATTTTTATTTATATTTCTGTCAATTCTTGAAGACTCTGGTTATATGTCACGAGCTGCTTTTGTTATGGATAGATTTATGCAATCAATCGGCTTATCTGGAAAAGCTTTCGTACCTTTAATCGTTGGTTTTGGCTGTAATGTTGCATCTATTATGGCAGCAAGAACCCTAGAAACACGTAAGGATAGACTCATGACTTTAATGATGTCTCCTTTTATGTCTTGTGGAGCAAGACTTGCGATATTTTCTGTATTTGCTAGTGCATTTTTTCCTCATAATGGCGCTACTATTATATTCTTACTATACCTTGCAGGAATAGCTGGTGCAATAATTACAGGATACATTATTAAATTCACTTTTTTAAAAGGTGACACAGCCCCATTTATTTTAGATATCCCAACCTATCATAGACCCTCATTTAAAACTGTAATGATATATAGTTGGAACAGACTAAAATCTTTCTTAATTAGAGCAGGTAAGGTTATTGTTCCTGTAGCTATAATTGTTGGTAGTCTAAATAGTATATACATAACCAATAAGACTACTGCTCTTGAATATGCTGGTAAGAAGATTACTCCTATACTTAATCCAATGGGTATAAGTGATAATAACTGGCCAGCAACTGTAGGTTTGATAACAGGGACTCTAGCCAAAGAAGTTGTAGTGGGAACTTTAAATACTATTTACACCCAAGGTGATAACAATGTTATACCAAAAGAATTTAGTCTTGTAGATAGTTTCAAAGAGTCTTGGGATACCACCATAGACAATATTAAAGGTATAGATTTAGCAACGCTAATTAATCCAATAGAAGCTAGTAAAGCCGATGCAAATATGGATAATGGTGCTATGGGTAATATGATTGCTAAATTTGGCTCACTTTCAGCAGCCTTTTCATATTTATTATTTGTTCTTTTATATATCCCATGTATTTCTGTAGTGGGTGCAATGGTAAGGGAGTCCACTCGTGGTTGGGCGATTCTTTCCGTACTTTGGAGTGCTTCTATCGCTTATGTGTCTGCCGTTATTATTTATCAACTAATAAATTTTATAGACCATCCTGCTAGCTCTAGCATATATATTAGTTTAGCTGTTATATATATCTTTGGAATAGTTTTTCTAATGAAATACTTATCAACTAAAATAAAATTTGTAGCAAATCTCACGGGATGTTCAAGCTGTAATACTAAATGTTCTTAGTCATGCTCGTGCCATTAATCGACCAATATCAGAAAAATCCTTATCTTATAAATTTATTAAATAAAAGTCTTTAATATTTCTATCAAAGTATGATACGATGAAAAATAAGTACGTTCGAGGATGTGCTGATTTCAATTTAATTTATAAAAAGCTTGAGAGGAGTTTTTATGTCGAAGTTTGTCTATGCCTTTAGTGAAGGCAATAAGTCTATGCGTGATTTGTTAGGTGGAAAAGGTGCAAATCTTAGTGAGATGCTAAACAGTGGTCTTCCTGTACCTGATGGCTTCACAGTAACAACAGAGGCTTGTCTTAAATACTATGATGATCGTCAAAAACTAAGTAAAGATGTTAAAGAACAAATATTTGCTCATATCGCTGATTTAGAAAAAAGAACAGGCAAAACCTTTGGTGGTGGCGATAACCCTCTATTAGTATCTGTCCGTTCTGGTGCTAGGGTATCTATGCCTGGCATGATGGATACTGTTCTAAACTTAGGTTTAAATGACAAAGTTGCCAAAGCTATGGTAGCAAAGACAAACAATGAACAATTTGTTTATGATAGTTATAGAAGATTCATAATGATGTTTGCTGATGTTGTTATGGATTGTGAGAAAAAGCCCTTTGATAAAGTGCTTGATGATAAAAAAGCAAAAAGAAAAGTAAAAAATGACTGTGACCTAAGCGCTACTGATTATAAAGATATCGTTGCAGAATACAAAAAAATATACAAAGATTTAGTCGGTAAAGAATTTCCTATCGATCCTGTTGAACAACTTTTAGCTGCTGTTGAGGCTGTATTTAGATCATGGAATGCTGAAAGAGCTATTATATATAGAGAGATCAATAATATCTCAAATAACTGGGGTACTGCTGTTAATGTCCAAGAAATGGTATATGGCAACTCTGGTAATAACTCTGGTACAGGGGTAGCTTTTACAAGGAACCCTTCTACTGGTGAAAATGAGCTTTTTGGAGAATATCTAATTAACGCTCAAGGAGAGGATGTTGTTGCAGGTGTAAGAACTCCTGCACATATTTCTACGCTTAAAGATAAAATGCCTCAAGTCTTTGATGATTTTGTAAAAATTGCTAAAAACTTAGAAAAAGTATACAAAGATATGCAGGATATGGAGTTTACTATCGAAGATGGTAAGCTTTTTATGCTACAAACAAGAAATGGTAAAAGAACAGCAAAAGCTGCTTTAAAAATAGCTGTAGATATGGCTAATGAAGGGCTAATTACTAATGAAGAAGCTGTAATGATGGTAGAGCCTCATTTATTAGAACAGTTATTACACCCTAAATTTGATGAAAAAGCTCTAGCATCTAAACGCCCTCTTGGCTCAGCTCTTGGAGCATCTCCTGGTGCTGCTAGTGGTAGAATATATTTTGATGTTGAGTCATTACTGGCAGCAAAAGCTCGTGGTGAGGAAAAAACTATCCTAGTCAGAATTGAAACATCGCCTGAAGATATTGCTGGGATGAATGCTTGTAATGGTATTCTTACATTACGCGGAGGCATGACTTCTCATGCTGCAGTTGTTGCTCGCGGTATGGGTAAATGTTGCATATCTGGCTTAGAGTCTGCAAAAATTGATGAAGATAAAAAAACTATTACTTTTGAAAGAGGACAAGTTTTCACAGAGGGTGATTACTTATCTCTAGATGGCACGAAAGGTAATGTCTATAGAGGTATTATTAAAACTGTAGATCCTGAAGTTACTCAAGATTTTGAAGAGTTTATGAAATTTGTTGATAGTGTACGTAAACTTCGAGTTAGATGTAACGCAGATACTTATAAAGATGCTATGGTTGCAAGAGCTTATGGTGCTGAAGGTATTGGACTATGCCGTACCGAGCATATGTTCTTTGAAGAAGATCGTATTTCTTATGTTAGACAAATGATTCTAGCAAAAGATAAAAAAGAAAGACAAAAAGCTCTAGACAAGTTACTTCCAGTGCAGCAGCAAGATTTTGAAGAGCTATTTGAAGCAATGGATAATCTAGCTGTTACTATTAGATTTATTGACCCTCCTCTACATGAGTTTTTGCCTCATGAAGTCGATGAAATTGATGCTCTAGCAAGAGAGTTTAATATCAGCTATAGTGAACTAGAATCGCGAATTGAATCTCTTAGTGAAATGAACCCTATGATGGGTCATCGTGGTTGTCGACTAGCTGTGACATTCCCAGAAATTATTGAAATGCAGACAAAAGCTATTATCTATGCTGCAATATCAAGTAAGCGTATGGGAATTGATGTTAAACCTGAGCTTATGATTCCTTTAGTAAGTACCCTTGGTGAGTTTAAACTCTTAGGTGGAATAGTCAGAGAAGTTGCTGATAATATTCTTAAACGTGAAAATATGGAAATTGATTATAAAGTTGGCGTAATGCTTGAAACTCCTCGTGGCGCTATAGGTGCAGGTTTATTAGCTGCGGCTGGTAGTGAGTTTTTCTCATTTGGAACAAATGACCTAACTCAGATGACTTTTGGCTTTAGTAGAGATGATGCCAATAAGTTTATTAAAGATTATCTTGAGCATGGTATCTTGAGCTTCGACCCATTTGCTAGGCTTGATCCTAAGGGTGTAGGTAAATTGATGGAAATCGCTAAAGAAGGTGTAAAAGCTGTAAATCCTAATGCTAAAATGGGTATATGTGGTGAGCATGGTGGTGAGCCATATTCTGTAGGATTCTGTCATGACTTAGGCCTTGACTATGTATCTTGTTCTCCTTTTAGAGTTCCAATTGCAAGATTATCAGCTGCTCAAGCAAAAATTTATGCTGATCGCAAACAATAATTTCCTTATATCCTCTCTTAATTATTAAAAAAAATCACTCGTTACGCTAAAACGAGGTTTACACAAAAATATTATATAGCTACAATAACTATACTAATTTTTAATTAAGAGTATTCTCTTTAGGAATATTCTTATACTAAAAAGATAAGGGAAAATGCATAAAATAGTGAATTCATGTGTGCAGATGCGGATACATATAGATATCGAATCTATAATAAAAATATTAAGTAGTAGCAAGATCTTCTTTAGAGCTGTTACTTCTGTATTCATTCAAAAAAGCAAATCTCAAAGTAATTCTTCTCAAGCACTCCTCTCCCTCATAAAAAAATCTCTCTGTCTCTAAAATAAAAAAATAAAGACAAGTAAAACTATTTAGAATCTTTAAATTAATAATTAAATATCGAGGGTCAATAATGATAGATAAAATTTGGAAAAATGGTGAAATCATCTCTTATGAAGATGCAAAGGTTGGTATAAACACTCATTCTCTACACTATGGTTCATCTGTATTTGAAGGTATACGAGCATATGAAACACCCAATGGTGTTGGTGTTTTAAAATTAAAAGAACATATGGAAAGATTCTTATATTCTATGAGTGTTCTTGGTATGAAATGTAAATATAGTATCGATGAGCTATCTCAAGCTGTACTAGACATAATTAAGGCAAGCGGTAAAAAATCATGCTACATAAGACCTTTAGCATACTATGCTGAAGGTGGTGTAAGTGTACTGCCTGCTAAAGATCATCCAGTAGACATCGCTATTTACTGTATTGATATGGGTAAGTACATGTCTGCCGATGAAGTTGACATTAAGGTTAGTAAGTATATTCGTATCCATCCTCAATCAACTGTTTGTGATGCTAAAATTGGTGGTCATTATGTTAATAGCATCTTAGCATCTAGAGAAACTTTAGACACACATTATCATGAATCATTATTACTTGATGTAGATGGTAATGTTGCTGAAGGTGCGGCAATGAATGTCTTCTTTATAAAGAATAATGAACTAATAACAACTCCTCTAGGTACCATCCTAAACGGTATAACAAGAAAACTTATTATCCAAATAGCAAAAGATTTAGGCTATAAAGTTACAGAACGTTTATTCAAAGTAGAAGAATTAATTGATGCTGACGAAGCTTTCTTCTGTGGTACTGCAGCTGAAGTAACTCCAGTTGCAAGTGTGGATGATAATAAATTAAAAAGTTCAGATCATACAATAACTAATCAAATAAAAGAAGTCTTTGAAAAAATTAAGCAAGGACAAGCTTATAAAGAAATTTTAACTTATGTAGAGGAGTCTTAATATGGATAAGAAGAAAATTTATATCTTTGACACTACTCTTAGAGATGGTCAACAATCTCCAGGAGCAGGTATGTCTTTCGAGGACAATATCACGTATGCTGATCTAGCAGATAAGTTAAAAATTGATGTCTTAGAAGCCGGCTTTCCTTCTGCAAGTAAAACTGACTTTGAAATAGTAAATACTATTTCAAAAAGAATGGCTGAAAGAAAGTCTAATATGATTATTGCTGGGCTATGTCAATTACGTAAAAACCAAGTTGAAATTACAATGGATGCTTTACGCCCTTCTTTAGAAATTGGTAAAGCAAGAGTTCATGTCTACTTACCTGTAGATCCTAACCTAGCTCAAGCAAGCTTAGGTAGCAAAAATGATAATGAACAAAATATTAAAAATGTTTATGAACTAATTAAGCTAGCTACTGATCAAGGCTTCGAAGTTGAATTTAGTGCCGAAGGATATTCAAGACTTGGTGATACTTTTGATTATGTAACTGATATTTTTAGAGCTGCTGTGTCTGCTGGTGTTTCTGTAATAAACTGTCCAGATACTATAGGTGGTGCATGTGAAAGAGAAGGAGAAAACTATTTTGTCCATAATATGTCTAAACATGCAAAAATAATCAAAGAAGAATTTCCTGATAGGGATATAATTTGGTCGGCTCATTGTCATAATGATTTAGGCTTAGCATTAGAAAACTCTATGAATGCAGTCTTTGACGGACCTGCAAGACAGATTGAAGGTTGTATTAATGGTGTTGGTGAAAGAGCTGGTAATGCTTCTTTAGAGCAATGTGTTATGTTTTTAAACCTTTTTGGTAAGCAAAAAGATTGTCATTATTACAATGATATAGACATTTCTAATTTCAAAACTATCTCTGACTTTATTGGCGAAAGAATGCTATCAAGACAGCCTCACTATCCTATCACAGGCCTAAACTCTGCTAGACATACCTCTGGTGGTCATACTAATGCGATACTAAATAATCCATTAGCATATCAACCTTTTCACCCAGAATCAGTCGGTAATGAAATTAGTTTTGTATTTGGTCCACTTTCTGGAGGAAACCATGCTAAAAAGATTATCGAAGAGAGTGGCTATATCTGCAATGACAAAGAAAAAGCAAAAATTGCTCAACAAATAAAAGATATTTATCACGAGCGTAGAAAAGGTATCACAGATGAGGAACTAATTAACGCTTATAGAAAAATTAGAGCTCCTATCAATGCCTCAAGCATTAATTATGGAAAATCTAATGGTGAAACATATGTAGAACTTAAAGGTAGCTTCTTTGGTAATATTGACTATAGAATAGCGGACAATAGTGAAAACTCAGCTCTATCGGCTTTACTAAAAGGTATCCAAGAGTATATTCCAGAAGTAAATATCTCAGACTACTTCTCACGCTCACTAAAAGATGCGGGAATAAACTCCAAATCAGAAAGTACGATTATAATTAAAGCTGGTGATAATAGCCCTACAGTTGAGGGTGTAGCTATTGATCAAGATATAGAAATATCGACTCTTAAAGCTCTGATCGCAGCTACTAATAAATTATTTATAGAAACAAATTATAGGAAATAATATGGCAAGAAATATTATAGATAAGATTTGGGATGCCCATGTTGTTCAACAAATATCTGACTTCCCAGATATGTTATATATTGATAGAATGTTGGTACACGAGGTAACTTCACCTCAAGCATTTGATAAAATTAGAGAGTTAAATATCGCTATAAATAACCCTAAATCTATCATTGCAACTGTTGATCATAGTATATCGACATCTCCCATTAACCGTTTAGAAATGGAAGATAAAGTTGCTCAAGCACAAGTTGAAAAACTTCGTAATAATGTCAAAGAATTTAATCTTGATTTTTATGATTTTGAAAGCCAACATCAAGGTGTAGTTCATGTAACAGGCCCTGAGCTAGGCTTTACTCTACCAGGAATAACTCTTGTATGTGGTGACTCTCATACTTCAACACATGGAGCATTTGGGGCTTTAGCATTTGGTATAGGAACATCTGAAATTGGTCATGTACTTGCAACTAACTGTATCCTACAATATAGACCTAAAACAATGAAGGTGGAATTTGTAGGTAAACCTTCAAAATTAGCAACTGCTAAAGATATCGTAATGAAGCTAATAGCTAATATTGGTATCGGTGGTGCTGGAGGCCATGTCATAGAGTATACTGGTCAAGCAGTCAAAAACATGACTATGGAAGAGCGCATGACTTTGTGCAATATGTCGATAGAATGTGGTGCTAGAGCTGGCTTAGTCGCTCCTGATAAGAAAACTTTTGATTACCTTAGAGGTAAAAAATATGCTCCTCAAGACGCTGAGTTTGATAAAGCTATCGAAGAGTGGAAAAAGCTAGAAAGTGATACAAATGCACACTTTGATAAACATATAAAAGTAGATATTGAAAATCTAGGGCCAATGGTTACTTGGGGAATCAACCCTCAACATGCAATAAATATATCAGCGAAGATCCCAAATCTTAAAGATATTCCATCGCATCAGCATAAATTAGCTCAACAAGCTTATGACTATACTAAGTTTAATGCTGATGAAGATATTCTTGGTAAAGAGATCCAGTGGGCTTTTGTAGGCAGCTGTACTAATGGGCGTATTGAAGATATGCGTGCTGTAGCAGAAGTTCTAAAAGGTAGAAGAGTCTCTAAAAATGTCACTATGTATATAGTTCCTGGCTCAGAACAAGTTAGAAAAATAGCAATCGAAGAAGGCTTAGATAAGATCTTTACTGATGCTGGTGCTGATTTTAGAATGCCAGGGTGCTCAATGTGCCTAGCGATGAATGATGATAAAGTTCCTGCAGGCCAAAGGTGTATTAGCACATCAAATAGAAACTTTATCGGTCGCCAAGGTAAAGGAAGTATAACTCATCTTGCCTCACCACAAACTGTTGCTGCTAGTGCCGTTATGGGTAAAATTTGCAGTGTTGATAAACTATAAGGAGTCATAAGAAATGCAAGCTTTTAAAAAACTAACATCTAATGCAATCCCTTTATGGCTAAGCGATATTGATACAGATATGATTATCCCTGCTAACTTTCTAACTCAAACAAGTAAAGATGGTTATGGGAATAGTTTATTTCATAATTTAAAAGAAAAAGATCATGATTTTATTTTTAATAACCCTAATTACTCAAATTCACAGATACTAATCGCAGGCAGCAATTTTGGTTGTGGCTCATCTAGAGAACATGCTGTTTGGGCTCTTGCTCAAGCAGGAATTAGAGCAATAATTGCACCTTCTTTTTCTGATATCTTTTTTAATAATGCCGCTAAAAATGGCTTATTACTAATTTCTTTAGATAAAGATGTTGTTAAAAACTTATGTGATAAAGCAGATGATCCAAAGTTTAATGTAACTATTGATCTTGAAAACCAGGAGGTTTCTGCTGATGGGCATACTTATAATTTTGATTATGACCCTTTTCGTAAAACTTGCCTTATCAAAGGACTTGATGATATGTCTTACCTTATCGAGAACTTAGATCTAATCAAACAATTTGAACAATCAAGAAGAGGCTGAAATGGAAAAAAATATTGCTATATTAGCAGGCGATGGAATCGGACCAGAAGTAATGGAGTCTGCAATTAAGGTTCTTGATACTATAGCTAAGAAATATAATCACAAATTCAATTATACTGAAGCTCTTGTTGGTGGAGCAGCTTATGATAAATATAAAAGCCACTGTCCAGAACAAACATTAGAAATATGTAAAAATTCTGATGCTATACTTTTTGGCTCAGTTGGCGGTCCAGTTGAAGCTCAAAACGAAGAAAAATGGCAAGGTTGTGAGGCTAATAGCATTCTAGCTCTTAGAAAACACTTTAATTTTAATATAAACATTCGCCCAAGCCAAATATTCCCTTCTCTAAAAGAAGCATGCCCATTAAAAGATAATCGTATTGCAAATGGTGCTGATATTGAGATCTTTAGAGAGCTTTCTAGAGATATCTACTTCGGAGAGCATAGAACTTTTACAGATGAAAATGGTACAAGATGCGCTACTGATGTTGCAGAGTATGATGAGCATACAATTAGAAGTATTGTCACGCAAGCATTTGAGAGAGCTACACAGCGCTCAAATAGGCTTACATCTGTGGATAAAGCAAATGTCCTTGATACATCAAGACTTTGGAGAAATATAGTTAATGAAGTAGCAAAAGATTATCCAAATGTAAAAGTTAATCATATGTATGTTGATAACTGTGCTATGCAAATGGTTCTGAATCCAAGCCAATTTGATGTCATGGTTACAGGTAATCTTTTTGGGGATATTATCTCTGATTTAGCCTCTGTACTACCTGGATCAATTGGTCTAGTGCCATCTATTAGCTTAAATAAAGATGGTTTTGGTCTTTATGAGCCTTCTGGTGGTTCTGCTTATGATATCAAAGGCCAAGGCAAAGCAAACCCAATAGCTCAAGTACTATCAGCATCACTAATGCTTTCTTACTCATTTGGATTAGTATCAGAAGCTGAAGCTATTTCTAATGCAATTAATTTGACTCTTGAAGATGGATTTAGAACCCAAGATATCTATACTCAAGGAACTAAACTAGCTTCTACTGAAGAATTTACGAGTGAAATTATAAAAAGATTGTAAATTTATTTATCCTAATGAAATATCATATTTATTCGCTATAGCAGTCACAATCTTGGCTACTATGCCATATATAATACCTAAAATTATCGTAATTACTCCTAGCCATAGGAAATAATTTTGATAAATACCTAAACTTACCATTGGATCAATCTTACCATCAGGAATGGCAACAAGCTGACCTAATTTACCAGATAAAGCTCCACCTAGAGCGATTGCAAGCATAAAAAATCCCATACCTAAAGTAACTATTTCTTTTCTGAAATAAATAGCAATCAGTGAGAATCCTAATGCTGCAACTAAAAGTTCTGCTAATGCTCCAAAAAAGAAATAAACAAACATCCAGTTTCCATCAACAAAGCCACTTACCTGTGTCAGCTTTATCACCACATATAAACTTAGAGGCGCTATACCTGCAATTACAGTTCCTATAGAGTATTTATAAGGTACAGATAAGTGTTTTACACTCTTTTTATATAAAATAGCTAATAATGGACTCAAAACGATTAACCAAAAAGAATCTAAAGACGCATAAGTTGCTGGAGATACATCAAACCCTATCAAGTTAAGTGAAACATTATGCTTTGCAAATAACACTAATGTCGAAAACATTTGGCTATAGACAATAAAATAAATCACCGCTTCAATAACTAAAATCACTCCTATTACTTGTAGAATAGTCTCTTTACGATCACAAGCATTTCTTGCATCATTTAACATATATATGAATGTTAGAATGCATAAGATTATTATCAAATATAAAGAAATATCTGTAACCTGGAATAAGCCATAGCATATTAATAACTGAGCTAAGCATATTAATGATATTAACATCTTAACTTTGGTAGTCATTGATGGTGTATCAGACCCTACACCTTTTAAAAGCTTTGCACGCCAGAAATAGTTTGATATAGCAAGAAACATACCTATAACACATATGATGAATGCATAAGAATAACTAGTATATTTTGCAATTATCGGTGTAAACGCTATAGCAAGGAAACCACCAATATTTACTCCCATATAATATACTGTAAAAGCCGAATGAGACTGCGATGGATTATCATTAAAAATTTTCGAAATTAACGATGTCGGTGTTGGCTTAAAGAGTCCATTACCAACAATTATAAGTGATAAAGCCCAATTTACATGACTTAAATCCGTTGATACTGCTAAAACAATATAACCTAATAATAAGAATATCGCACCTATAACTAAAGCATTTTTAACACCTATATATTTATCAGATAAGTACCCACCTATGGTTGGCGTAATATAGATAAGTGAAGCAAATATTCCGAAAATTAAATATCCTTGCGACTCACTAATATGGCTAGCTGTTATAAAAAGCATAAAAAGAGCCTGGAAGCTATAAAAAGCGTATCTTTCCCATAACTCTATAAACCATAATACAGAAAACTGCCTTACTTTTATGTCTTTTATCAAAACTATCCCTCTAATTATTATTTAAACCAAAAAGATAATTTAACCTAAATAATGCTAAATCTAAAGTAGATTCTATTTTAATTAACTATAAAATTGACTATAACTACAGAGTCACATAAACTTTTTTATATACATACTTTTTATTTCAAATAAATGATTATAACTAAACTTGATGAAAATTCTTTTTGTCTCTATGTTAAAAATAATTCTGTAATCTCTTTCGATTACAATACTGACCATCATGGACAATTTAAACTTTATGATAATCATGTAGTAATTGAATGCGAGCCTATACAAACAACTAGTTTGAAAGCAAAGTACTATCACGTTGAATGGTCTCTAGAAGCAAATAAAAAATATATCTTTAAAATAATTTGTGACTCACAAAGCTTAGATATACAAAATGGTTGGATATATGATGACTCATTACTCGAGCATGGAGGAGTTTGCTTTAGCTTAAAATATGGGCAATACCAATCACATCACTCTCATGATAACTCAAATCTAAAAGACACAAAGCGCCTACAATATCATTTTACAGCAAAGAAGGCTTGGTTAAATGATCCTAATGGTTTAGTTTACTTTAAAGGTAAGTATCATATGTTTTATCAGTACTATCCTTATGGTAAACATACCGCAATGCTACACTGGGGACATGCAGTTTCTAAAGATATGGTGCATTGGCAACACTTACCTATTGCCATTTATCCACAAAATGTCCTTAATGACAGATATATAGGTGGTGCATTCTCAGGTAGTGCAATGGTTGTAGATGATGAGCTCTTTCTTGTCTATACAGAACACTTTGAAGATTTAGATAATTCCCCAGATATTTTCATAGAAAAGCAAAATCTAATAAAAAGTAAGGATGGTATACATTTTTCAAAACCTAAAACTATTGTTAATCGTAAGCCTGATTTTTGCTCTTATGATTTTAGAGATCCTAAAGTATGGTTTGATAAAAATTTCAACTGCTATTATATGGTGATTGGCACTTATGCAAATAACTATCCAAGCGTTGCACTGTATAGATCTGATGACGCTAAGAAATGGAGTTATCATAGCACATTATTTCAAGAAAAAATCATCTCTGGAAGAACTCTAGAATGTCCTGACTTATTTTATCTAGATGGTAAATATGTGTTAGTACTTTCAATTTTTACAACAGAAAATAAAAAAGACTTCGATTACCAATCTTTTTATTATATTGGTGATTTTGATGGTAAATATTTCTCAGCTAAGACACCTGCTACATATATAGATTCTGCAAAAGAGTTCTATGCTCCACAGACTTTTGAAACTAACGGTAATAGGTATGCTATAGGTTGGATGAACTGTTGGGAAGATCATCAAAACCGAGCCAAAGAGGATTCAGCTGGTGCAATGAGTCTAATGCGACAACTCAGGATAGAGAATAATAAGCTTATTTCCTATCCTATCGATGCTTATAAAAACCTTAGGGTGCAACGCTTACAGCTAGAAAACTTTAACCAAAACATTGATCTTCCATCTAATCTTATTGAACTAAGTTTAGAGTTTAATTCAAATAATACTTGGCAGTTAAATCTTTTAGAAGATAATCGAGGACCTGTGTTTGATATTTGTTATCAAAATAATCAAATATCCGTAAAAAATAGCCTAAATCAAGTTATGAATGAAGCTTTTATAAAAGATATAGCCTCTGAAAATATATCTGTAGATATATTCCTGGATACAACAAGTATTGAACTTTTTGTTAATAAAGGTCAAGAATCTATCACTATGAGATTTGAGCGCTCTACTGACATAAAAGATACAATAAAAATTAAAACCTCTGACCAAAATGATCTAAATATCGAACTATATAAACTAAATTCAATATGGCAATAAAAACCTAGAGAGTATACAAATGGCATCAATTAATACAAATAATCAACTATCGACATTCACTGTTCCAGAGAGTTTAAAACTAAAAGCTGTGAGTATATGTTTCTTCGCAGCATTTATTACGGGAGGTTTTGGAGCAATACCTGGATTAGTATCACCACAGATATCTAGTCATTATGGTGTTAATGTTTCTCATATTGTATATATTGATGTTTTAAATATATTAGGCCTTTTGATAGGTAATGCTTTAAGCTCAAAAACCATGAGCTCTCTAGGCTGTAGAAACACTCTATTAATTGCTCTAGTAATTGGACTAATTGCACAATTTACTATAGCCGCTGGATTTCCTTTATATATCTATGCTATTTGTGCTCTTTTAAATGGTACTTGTGTCGGTTTTTTAGTGCCCGCTGTTAGCCAAACAATCCATGCAGCATATACAAAAAATGGTAAAAGTGAGTCACGCTTAAATATTTTAAACTTTTTCTTTGGTGCTGGCTCTGCATTTGTGCCTTTCGTTGGTGGACATATAGTTGAACAGTTTTCATGGCGCGCTGTATTTATTGGTATGGGCTGTTTATATTTGATCTTACTTATTATTATATTTTTATCAAAATTTGAAGAAAAAGCAGCTGTAACTATTACTGATGATCTAGTTGATGAATCTGATACCGCTAAACCAAAACTTTTAAATATAAGTGTAGTCCTAATCGCTCTAGCTATAATGATTTATGTATATATTGAGTATATTGTTTCATATTGGTTTTCACCATATTTGCAAGAAGCTAAACATGTAAATGTTACAGATGTTGGTCTAGTTATCGGTTTGTTTTGGGGAATTATTGCTATTTCTAGGCTAATAGTAGGACTATTTGTACTTACAAAAATCAAACCTGCTGTCTATATTATGATTAGCTCATTTATTACTCTAGTTGGTTTTATAATATTTTTAATTACTAATAGTCTTACAGGATTTATCATAGGTGGTATAGTGCTTGGTTTTGGCTGTGCTGCAATGTTCCCAACACTTCTTGGATACGGTATCAATAATGCTAACTACTCTAGTCCTAAAATTTCATCTTTTTTAATAATGTCAGGCTCTATAGGTGCTTCAATTTGTTTATTTATTTCAGGGTTCTTAGGTCAACATATCGATAAGCAAGTGCCTATAATTCTTGGGCCTATACTTTGTGTGATTATAATTATTTTGGTATTTATTACTCATACAAGGAAAACAAAATTAAAATAAATTATACATCTATAATAAAATTCTAAGTATTTTTATATTCACTACCTATTCTAGAATCATATGAATAAAACTCTGGATTAGTTCTGCTACTAGCTACAAATATTTTTATTTTTTCATATAAATCATCCGTGTTATAAAAACAATTATGGTATAAAGCATTAATATGAGTTTCTAATGCGTTAATTTTAGCAATTTGAGTACCATTTGATTTGATTATATTTCTAATTTCACTCAAGCTCATACTATTATCAATTTCTTCAAACTTATAAGGTACTACTCCTACTACACTATAGTTAAGTAAACCCATTAGTGTTTTTGTGACACTGCCAGGCATTGCATTTTTATCACGAACTATTGGAACTAATTTTAATGCCGCAACAAAAATATTTCTCATATTATCATTACCAATATCTACGTGGTTTGTTTGTGCATAATTGATACATTCTATTAACTGTTTATAGCTCTCTCCTTTTTTATCTTCACAAAACCAGCTAGAATACCAAAAGCTAGATTTTTCAGATAATTTCTTAATAAAAATTTTAAGATCTTCTAAACATTGACACCGATCAATATCTTGACTTAAACCAAATTTAATCTTATCTATATCTAAATTAGGTAATGTTTTCTCTTCCGTATAGAATGAATTAAAATCATGTTTAATTCTGCTAAACATTAAATTATTATATGTTAATTGCTTATTTTTAGAAATTATTTTTGAATACCCCGTAGTTTTGACTGGCCCTGAAAGATATGTACTTACACCTCTTATCTCCTTAGCACATTGAATATACTCTTTGATATCTGAAATTTTTGATACCTTATAAAGCCATGGATCTACTAATATAGCTTGACTTAAATAAGTTATTTCTTCTAAGTTATCTAAACCTGTAGCCAATTGAGTAACATGTTTATTATCATTTAAACTTTGATTATTGTGGGCTATACAAAAAAAATGGCCATCAGTTCTTATCATTGTCATATAAGCATTATCAATTTGACTCTCCATATAGTTAGATAAAAAAGCTACTATAGTAGCTAAATCTTGGCATAAACCGACTCTGATTTTATTATTCAACATATAATAAGCAAGATGATCATTAGATAGATTTGCTGTACTAAATCTAAATGAATTTAAGCTATCTCGTCTATATTTTACAAAACTACTATTCTCTTGATTACGTTGATATAAAGCAGGAATATTTTCTGAATACTTAATCTGTTTACGAACTGCCGCAACAAGACATCTAGAAAAGTTAAATAAGTTTGATTCCAATATATTCCCCTCATATATTTTTTAAGAGTCAAAAGACTCTATCGAATATTTTATATTTATATATTAAGAAATGAATATGTCTAAAATATTAAACTTTTGTAACAATTTGTATTACGCAAATTATCTTTATATATCTTATACTGTATAAAACATTTTTTTGATACAATCTAAAACTGTTTATAAGACAAATATTTTTTAAAATGCTTAGTATAATTCAACGAGTCAGTTGTGCAAATGTAATTGTGGCGCAACAAAATTAAAATAAATTATACATCTATAGTAAAATTCTAAATATCTCTATATTCACTAGCTATTCTAGAGTCGTAATAATAAAAATTTGAATCTGTTTTACTATTATTTATAAATGACTTTATTTGTTCATATAAATCATTCGTGCTATAAAAAAAATCACCAGGTAAACTATGAATATGTATTTTTAACTCGTTAATTTTATCAATTTGAGTACCATTTGATCTGATTATATTTCTAATCTCACTCAAGCTCATGCCATCAATTTCTTCAAATTTATAAGATTCTACTCCTACTACACTATAGTTAAGTAAACCCATTAGTGTTTTTGTGACACTGCCAGGCATTGCATTCTTATCACGGATTTTTGGAGCTAATTTTAATGCCGCAACAAAAATATTTCTCATATTATCATTACCAATATCTACGTGGTTTGTTTGTGCATAATCGATACATTCTATTAACTTTTTATAACTCTCTCCTTTTTTATCATCGCAAAACCAACTAGAATACCAAAAACTAGATTTTTCAGATAGTTTCTTAATAAAGATTTTAAGATCTTCTAAACGTTGACACCGACCAATATCCTGATTTAAACCAAATTTAATACTATCTATATCTAAATCAGGTAATGTTTTTCTTCCCGTATAGAATAAATTAAAATCATCTTTAATACTTCGAAACATTGGAAACTCTAAAAAACGCTTATTTTGTGGCATTAGTGAAGCAAGATAATTTTCAGAAATCATTTTTGAATATCCACTCTTTTTTATAGATCCAGAGAAATATCTTTCCACATTGAAAGTTTTAATAGTATCTTGATATTCTAAAATATCTGAGAGCTTTGATACTTTATAAATCCAAGGATCTACAAGTATTGCTTGTTGTAAGTTAGATTTTTGACTTAATTCAGTTAAGCTCTCTGCAATTGTCATATTCATTGACATTTGATGTATTTCTTTAGAGTTATGAGCTAAACAAAATGTATGACTATGCGTATATACCATAGTCATATAAGAATCTCCAATTTCTGAATTCATAAAGCTAGATAAATAACATACTAGAACGCTTAACTCTAGACAACGCCCAACTCTAATCTGATTACGTACTATATGAAAACCAAGATACTCCTCATTAAAATTACATGTTCGTTGTCTGAATGTAAATTGATCGTCATTCCTATGCTTATAATAACTACTTTGAAAATTTTCTTTATATAATGAATGAAGATTTTCTGAATATTTAATCTGTTTACGAACTGCCGCAACAAGACATCTAGAAAAGTTAAATAAGTTTGATTCCAATATATTCCCCTCATATATTTTTTTAAGAGTCAAAAGACTCTATCGAATATTTTATATTTATATATTAAGAAATGAATATGTCTAAAATATTAGACTTTTGTAACAATTTGTATTACGCAAATTATCTTTATATATCTTATACTGTATAAAACATTTTTTTGATACAATCTAAAACTGTTTATAAGACAAATATTTTTTAAAATGCTTAGTATAATTCAACGAGTCAGTTGTGCAAATGTAATTGTAGAGCAGCAAAAAGTTGCTGATATAAATAAAGGTATCTTAGCACTAGTATGTGTTGAAAAAGAAGACACTCATCAAACTTTTGAGAAGATGGCTGAGAAAATCCTTAAATATCGTATATTTGAAGATGAAGCTGGTAAGATGAACTTATCTCTTAGAGATATACAAGGAGAGATAATTCTTGTGCCACAATTTACTTTAGCTGCTAATACTCGTAATGGCAATAGGCCTAGCTTTAGTGATGGTTGCGCCCCTAATATTGCAAAAGATAAATTTGAAGAGTTTCAAGAAATCTTTAAGAACAAATATGAAAAAGTCCAATCCGGAATATTTGGTGCGGATATGAAAGTATCGTTAACTAATGACGGACCAGTAACTTTTAGTTTTAAAATTTAGTAATTAGTAAAAGATAGGTGACTTACATCTTAAAGAAAAATACAATGCACATTAGCGATTAGTAGTTTCAAAAACAAATAATAAGAAAATAAAACTATTTGAACAATGTGAGTTTTTTATTTTCTATTTGTTTTCAATTACGTTAGCGCAGTGCTAGGCAGTTTTGCATACCGGTTCCTGAGCGAAGTCGAAGGGCTGCCATGAAAAAAGTATGTCGCTATAGCTTACAAAGTAAGCAGCGAGAAAATTAAAATTAAGGAAACTTAAAAATGCAAAAAAGAATTTGTATAATTGGTGGTAATGGTGAAATGGGTCAAATGACTCAAAACATTTTTGGTAAATTTTTACCTGAATATACTCTAACTATTTTCGGTCATAATGATTGGCAAAATCCTGAACAAAAACTTGCTAATCAAGATATTGTAATACTATCTGTACCAATATATATGACAGATGAAATTATTAAAAAGACTATACCTTATCTCTCTGAAGGAACAATCCTAGCTGACTATACTAGTATTAAAAAAGAGCCTTTAGATAGTATGTTAGCTAACTATGATGGTCCTGTGGTAGGTCTACATCCTATTTTTGGCCCAACTATTAGCTCTCCTGACAATCAAGTAATTGTAGTATGTGATGGTAAGCAACAGGATAAGTATCAATATTTTATCGATGATCTAGCAAGAATTGGCTTTAGTATTGAGAAAATGACTGCCGAAGAGCATGATGAGGCTATGACTTTTATCCAAGGTATTGAGCATTTTAGTGTGTATTGTCTAGGACTATTTCTTAAGCACAAAAATGTTGATATTCAAAAAATGTTAAAGCTTGCGAGTCCTGTATATAAGATGGAACTCAATATTGTTGGTAGACTTTTTAGCCAAGGGCCAGGGTTATATGCTGATATTATTATGTCAGATAAACAAAGACAACAAACTATCGCGGAGTTCGCTGAATTTGTAAACTCTAATGCTGAGAAAGTATCTGATGGTGATAAACAAACATTTATCGAAAACTTCAAAGCAGTTAAAGAATGGATGGGAGATTTCGCACCACAGTCATATAAAAATACGGATAAACTACTGCTAAAAAAAGACTATGAATAAGTATTCAGAGCACCATATATAATAGGTATCTGCCAAATCAGTAACCCTAAAACCAACACGCCTCTCATAGCATTTTTTCTAACTAAATTCCTAGATGTTAGGAACTCCCAAGTATGGATAACTGCCGATAGAGTAAAAAATGTTAAGCAACATAGCAGCACCGTAGCATCAGCATAGACCCCCCATTGCATATACCAAACAAAACTAGCAACTAAAGCTACAGATAGATTATTAACCCCAGATTGTAGTTGGTAAGATCGATTTGCTTGCCTACCTAAAGATTTCGCTGATTCTTTGCTAAAAAATATCCCCTCTAATCCAGAGAGCCCTGATAGTGATATAACAATAACCAATGTATTATAATGCAATAGCTCTATAGAGTTTTGTTTAAACAGAAAGGAGACTAGAAAGCCACCAACAACTATTATACCAATCCTTGTAAACTCTATAATTTTTGAAATCATAAATTAAAAGCCAAACTCCCTAACAATCTCTTTAACTAGTTTTTTACCTTTAATTGGATTAAACATTATAGAGCTTAGAGATAAGTGATCAGCGCCAGCATTTATATATTTTTTAGCATCTTCAAGAGTATAAATACCACCTCCACCAATTATAGTAATACTATCACCAAATTCTTCTTTAGCTTTCTTGATAGCTGGCAAACTATATTCATGTAAGGGATAACCTGAGATACCGCCCTTATCTGTAGGGATAGTATTACATAAATGAAAAGTTGTAATACCTACTGCAAGATACTCTCTAATCTTAGCATTGTGATCTACTGTTGGTGGCATTTTTATACTAATATTTCTATCTTCAAATAAAGATGCTAACTCAGCTGGGAAATCAACAATACTAGCATTTGGACAACCAATATTTATCTCAATATTTTTATGATTAGCAAACTTTGGTAACTTTAAAGTTTCTGCAAAGCTATGCCAGTCTGCTATTTCTAATGCTGCTAGAGATATTATATCCTGAGCTCTTTTTGGTGGATTTGCATTTGCCAGTCCTGGATTACGTAAACCTATCTTATTACGCCAAGCATTTTTCTCTACCTTGCGAATAGTTTTAATTGCTTGTTTGATAAGTCCCCAACGTCTACTTACTGTAAAAGATCCATAGACATTAGAAGTTTCTTTAAACTTAAGATATTTGCCAAACGGTGGTGATATTATGATTTTCTTTAGATTATGATTTCGCATAGAATAAAGCTCAAAAACATTTTGGAAATTCTAACATTTTATAAACCTTATGCATAGTACTATCAAATTGCTACCTTGACTTGGGATAGAGTTTCTAATATATTTATATTATGTATTTAAAATGTATATTATTTTTTAAAGGTGATAGATATGGCAAAATTTATAAATTTTGTTGAAGGCGCTGACTTTAGTCAAAACAAAGTTATTATCAAAAAACTAATAGAGACTCCTCTAACGAAAGAAATGCAAGTAAGCATTCCAAAAAATATAACAATGAAAGAGCATGCAGCCCCACACTCTATAACGATCATGTTAATCAAAGGAGATCTTAACTTCTATATTGGTGAGGAGAAACATAACCTAAAAATCGGTGACTTAGTTTATCTAGAGCCAAATACTATGCATAGCTTAGAAGCAATAGAAAATAGTATTATCCGCCTATCCTTAGCAAAAGCAGACTCAGCTGAACATGTAAAAAAGATAGTAGATTAATTTTATAAACTAAACTCTTTTAGCTTCTCAACAATATTTTCAGCACGTAGAAGAGGTCTTCCTACTATAATATAGTCAACGCCAAGCTCTTTAGCTTTTTTAGGTGTCAAAGCATTAAAATGATCGTCACTTAAGTCTGACTCAAGTCTTACACCTGGGACATATAGTTTGATTTTATCCCCAAACTTAGCTCTGACATCTGCTACTAAATGAGGATGACATATGAAGTTTTCCACACCTAAATTCACACATCTTTCAAATTTAGCTAGGCTATCTGCTTTATCAAAGTTAGCATCACTACTTAGAGTAATCACTGCTAATGGGATAGCTTGGGTATCTGCATTAAGCGCTGCTTTTACCATATCTTCACTAGCAGTTCCATGAAAAGTAAAGTATTTAAAATTTGGGATAGCTTTTGAATAGTTTTCTATCGCAGTCTTAACTGTATTTGGAATATCATGGAATTTAAAATCTAAGAAGATATCTCTATCTCCTACTAGCTCATGAATTTCTTTAAATGATAGTGTCGAACATAAAATATGACCTATTTTGACACAGTCAACATACTTTGAAACAGACGCTGTTTTTTCTAAATCAGATTTAGATATACCATCTGCTGAGAACATTATTTTCATTGAGTTTCTCAAAAGATTAATCGATGTTGAAACTATATATTAGTTCAATTTGTAATGATAGTAAACTATATTTTAACTTTGTTTTAATGCTTAGCTTTTTTAATATTCTGTAAGCTATATGCAACTAAATCTAAATAGTTAGGATCTTGTGGAATACCTTTAATATTTTGTTTTTTAACAAGCTCGCTAATCTGAGAAGCCAATTTTTTATCTTTTCTAATTGACTTAATATTTTCACTTATTGCAGGATATAGCTGAGCATCAACCTTTTTAATCTTATCGCGATAATTAGTCAAACAATCTGTACTTTGCTGCTCAAGTTGTTGTTTTGTCGCATTATTTAGATAGTAGTTTTCTATTTGCTTAGATAAATCCATTTGTAGTTGAATGAACGTTAGAAATGAATTTTCCTCTAAGTTATTTTGTTTAGCTAAAGCTTTAGCATTTTGTAATACACTTATTTCTTGATTAGCATCGTAGATAGAGCCTTTAAGCTTTGATTTACATATTCCTACACCTTGCATCAATGCCGCTCGTTGTACTAACAACTTAAGTGGCTGATCTACACTAGCATAACAAAAGCCAAACATCACAAAAAATATTACCAATATTTTTGTTAATTTATTCATAACTCTAAACCCCATATTATTGCGAAATCAACTATGTTAAAAGCTGATTTTACAAAATTTTAACTCTTTTATAAGTATATAATGATTTATAATTATTAGTATAGATATCTTTTACAATAAAAAAGGAGTACAAGATATGTTTAAAAAATCTCTTTATATAGTTTCAGCTCTAGCACTATCATCTTGTAGTATCCTAGGGATAAACAATACTCCTCAAGCTAAATATACGAACATCAAAAAGGATGATAACTTCTCTGTCAGAGTCTATGCTCCTCTTACAGAGGCTCAAGTAACTGTACAAGACTCTAGTTACAAGTCTGCTGTTAATAGAGGTTTTGGCTATCTATTTAAGTATATAACTGGAGAAAATACCACTAAGCAAAATATCCAAATGACTGCTCCTGTCAAGATAGAACAATCATCAGAGAAAATACAGATGACAGCGCCTGTGATGATAACAGGTAATGATAAAAATTGGACCATCGCATTTGTATTACCATCACAGTATAATCTTCAAAGCGCACCAAAACCAACTAATGATAGAGTAAGACTTGTTGAAAAACCTGAGACAAAAATGGCTGTAATCACATTTAGTGGATTCTTAGATAAAGAATCTATAGATTCTAATACCGAAAAGCTTAAAGCATGGATAAAATCTAATAACTATCAAGTCACTGGTCAACCAGAAGCAGCAGGATATAACCCACCTTGGACTATACCATTCTTACGCACTAATGAAGTTATGATACCTATTAAATAAGCGATCTGATAATGAGAATTTCTTAATATCTCCAATTTTTCAAAATAAATTAAAATAATATTTATTAATCTAAATACATATTGTTAATTTCTGATAGAATAAATTAAATACAAAAACCTAAATTAATAGATAAGAAATATGGAAAAAGTAAGTTTTAAATCTCACGGATCAAATATCGCGGCTTTACTATACAAGCCTGAAAACTTTAACGAAAATAGCAAATACCCAGCAATAGTTCTTTGTCATGGTTTTGCTGGTTTTAAAGAAGTGCTACTCCCAGCATACGCTGAAGCTTTTGCTAAAGCTGGATATATAGTTCTTAACTTTGATTATAGAGGATTTGGTGAGAGTGAAGGTGAAAGAGGTAGATTAGTACCAAAATTACAAATAGAAGATATCAACTCAGCGATAGACTATGTTACTAGCTTAGACTTCGTTGACTCTAGTAAGATCGGACTATGGGGAACTTCATATGGTGGCGCAAATGCTATCACTGCAGCAGCTCAAAATGATCTAGTTAAATGTCTATCTGTACAACTAACTTTTGCTAATGGTGAAAGAGTAATCACAGGCGAGATGTCTGCTGAAGAGAAAGAAAAGTTCTTTGGAATGATCGATAAAATGTTAGCTAAAAAAGAAAAAACTGGTAAGGAAATGATGGTTCCTTTACATAAGGTTCTAACAGATGAGCAATCTTTAGGTTTCTATGAAAGATATAGTAAAGAGTATGATGCTTTTGATATTAAGATCCCTTTTCTTACAGTTAATGAAACTATCTCACACAAACCTGAAAACTATATAGGTGACTTAAAGATACCTGTATTAATAGTTGCTTCAGATACAGATTCTGTAAACCCTGTAGAAGAGTCTCATATCCTATATGAAAAAGCTAATGATCCTAAAGAGCTTATGGTTCTAGAAGGTGTTAGTCACTATGAATGCTATGAAGGTGAGCCCTTGCAGCAAATACTTACTAAACAAATAGCTTGGTTTGATAAGTATATTAAATAATTTCTGTTTTTTTAGTTTTTATTGGAATTCTAAAGCAAGTTTAGAATAACTAATTATTTTTTCAAGAAACTCTTCAAATGATCTAAAAACCAAGTGTATCGAACAGGTAGATCTTTATATTTTTTATATAAAACATATATGCTCTCATATGTCGGAACTTCTAAATCTAGAATTTTCAACTTATCAGAATATTCTGAGTTCTCTACTGTAAATCTAGGCAATATCGTAAAGCCTAGACCTAGAGACACCGGTAATAAAATCTGACTTAACTGATTAACATAACCAGTCTCTCTAACTCCTTTAAAACTACTATGAGATTTGTTGTTATTTTTAAATATTTTCTCAAGGTAATATAACCCATCTGGATGATTAATAAATCCTGTATTTATAATGTCTTCTAAAGATTTATCTTGTTGTCTTTTTGAGATCACTACTACAAGTTCTTGGACACCCACCTTTAATTGTGTGAACTGTTCTGAGTCTTGTTTATTTGTCACTATACCAATATCAATATCATTAGAACTAAGCATATCTATAATTTTCTTGTTTGGTATAGACTCTAGTGATATCTTAAGATCTTGATGTTTAGTTTGATATTCAAGAAAAGGCTTATATATCTGTATTAAAATACTTCCGGAGCAGCCAAACTTGCACTCTCCTTCATAAGGATAGTCATGGCCTATTTCTGATACGAACTCTTGTTCTCTATCTCTTATGTCTATAGCATATTTATAGAGTAAATACCCTGCTTGAGTTAGCTCAAACTTCTTACCAGTATTATTTATGATCGTTTTGCCAATACTTTGTTCTAGCTTATCTATATGCTGACTAACTCCTGATTGTGTCATATTTAAAAGCTTAGCAGTCTTTGTATAATGACCAACCTCGACAAGTTTTAAGAAAGTATTAAGAAACTTACTATTAATCATTTTTTATAATTAAAATTATAATTTTTAATAATTTTACATTATAGCATTTAAAAAATATAATCATCTCATAAATTAAAGTTCTAATCAAAAAAAGGAAAAAATCATGCAAAATACATACCCAAGAAATTTCTCTCATATCGGAATATCTGTACCTGATCTTGAAGCAGCTGTTAAATTTTATACTGACGTTTTAGGCTGGTATACGATTATGAAACCTACAGAAATTATTGAAGATGATAGTGCTATTGGAGAAATGTGTACTGATGTTTTTGGCGCGGGCTGGAGATCATTTAGAATAGCTCATTTATCTACAGGTGATCGTATTGGTGTTGAGCTATTTGAGTTTAAAAACCAAGAAAATCCAGAGAATAACTTTGAATACTGGAAAACTGGGATCTTCCACTTCTGTGTCCAAGATCCAGATGTTGAAGGACTAGCTCAAAAAATAGTTGATGCTGGAGGTAAACGTAGAATGGCTAAACCAAGATTCTACTACCCTGGTGAAAAACCATATAGAATGATCTATATGGAAGATCCATTTGGCAATATCTTAGAAATCTATAGCCATAGCTATGAGCTACACTACTCTGCTGGAGCTTATAATTAAGCTAGAGGTAGATTTCAAATTTATCCATATATGTTTATATGCCATTCTACAGCAAAACTTACAGCTATAATAATCATGAATATTACAAATTAGCTCAGCTGTTTAGCATAAATTATGAATCGCACAATAAAATCTCAAATAGTTCTATTATATTGCTGTCAATTTATTAGTTATAGTAGCAATGGAAATGTGTAATCCATTTTTACCAATTTATCTACACTCTCTTAATAGCTATGGTCTATTGTCTGCAAATACATGGAGTATTCTCGCATATACTCTACCCCTCGTATCTGCAATAATATTTTCTCCTATTTGGGGTAAATATGCTGATAAGTTTGGCTATAAAACGATGATACTAAGAGCTGCAGCAGCCTTAGCACTTATTCAGATTTTGATATATTTAACTAATAATATACTCGTATTTATAACTCTTCGATTTATTCAAGGGGCAATTGCTGGGTATTTATTAGCTTCCCAAAGCTATGCTGTAATTCTCGTATCAAAAGAATATAGAAGCAGAGTACTCGCTTGGTTACAATCCTCAACAGCTGTAGGTATAGCACTAGGACCATTATTTGGTGTAGTTTTAGCAAATATTTTTAACTATAATAATGTCTTTCTAATTAGCTCATTAATCGCTGGATTTACATTTTTAATACTACTATTTAAGCTTAAGAAAATTACTCCGGCATATTTACCAAAAGAAAATCATAACGGAGATATATCTCCTCGCAGAGAAAAAAATAAATTAGACTATCTATATTTTAGTGTGATCTTCTTAAGTATATTTTTATTTCAAGCTGCGAAATTTATACCTCTATCTTTCTTTGCTGTCTATGCTAAGGATTTCTTTAATGCAAATCCTCTGATTATTGGAGCAATATATTCAGCTCCTGCTTTTAGTTTATTATTTATATCTGCTCCATTAGGCCACCTTTTTGATAAATTATTAAAAAATAATAATCAAAAATACTACTTTGCTAGTGGGTATTTTGTAGTTATATTCACTTTAGCTATAGTAGCTATCTTCGTACATACTACGACACATAACATCTATGAAATAATAATAGCTAGACTTATATTAGGGGTAGCCTTTGCCGGTACACTACCTTGCTTATTTAGCCTAACCTGTCGAATTAGAGATACTAATTTTGGCTCATTGATAGGATACTGCAACTCTCTTTCTAAATTTGGTAGCCTCACAGGGATTTTTGCTGGAGGAATAATATTTCAATTAGCCAATGTACAAGTAGCTTTTTATGTTGCTAGTGCGCTGTATTTTACTTTAGTTGTAACTCATTTATGTTTGCTTTACACATTTAACCCTGTTATCTCTAGCCATTCGAACAAAGAATTTAGCAGTATTTAAAAATTTGATCTATAGCTATAGTTCGTATGCTAATGCCGTTGTTGTAATTGTTGTAAATAAAATGAAAGACAGGAAATGTGCACATTAGCTATTAGTAGACTCAAAAACAAATGGGTAGAAAATAAAACTATATAAAAGTAATACGTCATTCCGTCAGGCTTGACCACGGAATCTAGCAAATATCTTATTGATAAGCTATTTGATCAAGTACTATTTTTAAACATAGTGGATATTTTAAGCTACGATAGCGTAGTGCTAGGCAGTTTTGCATACTTTTTCTGCCATGAAAAAAGTATGTCGCTAAAACTTACGTAGTAAGTAGCGAAGTATATAAATAATAGATAATTTAACTATTATTACCACATAGGTTAGATATGGAGCTTTTGAGCTGATTAATAATTGAAGTTAATTTTTCTTTTAGAGATCTATTTTTCAAAAAAATAACCTCTTCTAAACTTAATTCTAGTTCTCTAAACATTTCTTCCATCTCTTTTACTTTTTGGTTTTTTTCTTGATAATAATCATTTGTTTTATAATCCAAATATACATCTCTATCTATGACAATATCTTTTAATTTTTTTGAGATGTTTTTAAAAGGCTTTTTAAGCTCTGGTCTAAGGAATATACGTGAACTATTAAACTCTTGCTCAAACTCAATAAGGCTTTTATCTGCTTGGTACACTTCTTTCTTGTCGATATAATATTGAAGCTTCTTTTGTATATTCTCACCACTTTCTTCAAGTTGCTTTATTTGAGAAGTATTTAATTCCAACGATTTATACAATGCCTCTAGCTCGTCGACATGAAGAGCTTTAATATCTGGATATATTTTCATATTATTGACGGAAATAAGAGCATTATTTCTAAACTTTTGAAGATTCTCCCATGATTTAGTGGCTACTTCCAACTCCTTATCTAACCATTTTTGTTCGCGAAGATATTTATAACCTATTCCTATCTTTAAAGAAGTTAGGATATAAGTGCAAAATGATGATATAACAGCAATTGCAGCAGCTATTAGAAACTGACCCATACAAAAACCACCTTCTATTTAAACCTAAAACTCATGATTAAACTCTAAACACTGTCCTCTTTGATCACTCACAACTTTACCTTTATGATATTTCACTACACCATTTACAATTGTAGTCTGAATCTTTGATTGGAAAGTAACACCATCAAATGGAGTCCAACCACATTTATAATGACAACACTCATCAGTCACAGTATGCGGATCATTAAGATCTACCAATACCAAATCAGCATGATATCCTTCACGGATGAAACCACGATCTTTTACTTTATAGACTATAGCTGGAGCATGAGCTGTCTTTTGCACGACTTGCTCTAAAGTTAAGAAACCTTTGTGATAATGCTCTAATACTGAGATAAGAGCTTGCTCAACAAGTGGTAAACCAGCTGGCGCTTTAAAGTAAGTACCTTGCTTTTCTTCCCAAGTATGCGGGGCATGGTCTGTTGCGATCACATCAATAGTATCATTAGCTACACATTCTAGTAGTTTTAGACGGTCACTCTCTTCTTTAACTGCTGGATTACATTTAATGCGTGAGCCTTTATCAGCATAGTCTTTACGTGAGAAGAATAAATGATGGGCACAAACCTCCGCTGTGATTCTCTTTTCCTCAAGAGGAATAGTATTATCAAAATGTATCATCTCTTCAGCTGTAGTTAGATGTAATACATGTAATCTTGAGTTATATTTCTTTGCCAAACCAACTGCAAGCTCCGATGATTTAAAACATGCCTCACGTGAACGAATCTCTGGATGTAAGTCAAAAGGTACATTTTCACCATATTTCTCACGTGCTTTATTTTCATTCTCGGTAATCATCGGCGTATCTTCACAATGCGTCACGATTAGTAACGGACTATCTTTGAAAAAGCCTTCTAATGTCTCAGGATTGTTCACTAGCATATTACCAGTTGAAGCACCCATAAAGATCTTAATAGCACAGGCATCATTTGGTTTTAGGCGTTTTAACTCTTTAACATTATCATTTGTCGCACCTAGATAAAAAGCATAGTTTGCATGTGATCTAGCTGCCGCACGCTCTTTTTTCTCATCTAAACGCTCAACTACTGTAGTAGCTGGATTTACATTTGGCATCTCCATATATGATGTGATACCGCCCATTACAGCAGCGCGAGATTCTGACTCAATATCACCCTTATGCATAAGGCCAGGCTCTCTAAAATGCACCTGATCATCTATCATACCAGGTAGTAGATGAAGACCTGTGGCATCGATAGTTTTATCTACCGCTCTATCTATATTTGCAGCAACTTTAGCTATCTTGCCATTCTCTACTAAAACATCAGATTTAAATGTTTTACCCTCATTTACAACTGTAGCATTTTTGATAAGTAAGCTTTGATTTTGCATTTTTCTCTCCTTTATAATCTTAGAAAATTATAATAAACCAAACCTTAAATCACCACATTTAAAGCTAATATTTATCATCTAATTCATGTTAACATGTCTACTAACCAATAACCTAAAATCATAAGCAAAATGAATAAGGTCGAAACTGAGAATAATCAATACTGGTTAAATAGATGGCAAAATAATGATGTCGAAAATTTCTGTCAAGAATCTCCAAATGAGTTTCTAGTTAAGCATTTTCCTAAACTGAAAGTAAGTGATTTCTCAACATGCGTAATCCCAATGTGTGGATGTAGTATAGATATATTATTTTTCTTATATAAAGGGATCAAGGTTATTGGAATCGAATTATCTGAAAAAGCCGTCATCTCATTTTTTACTCAGAATCATATAGAATATGAAGTTATAGAAGAAGATGGCTATAAATATTATAAGGGTGATAGTGTTGTAATATATGTATCAGATATTTTTAATCTACCTAAGATAGCTAAAAACTTACCAGAATTTGACATTTGGTATGACCGAGGTGCTTATATTGCTTTACCTTCTGAATTAAGAGCCAAGTATGCAAAGATGATGCTAGAAGTATGCTCAGAAAAAACACAAATATTACTCCTAGTAATGGAGCATGATAAAAACCCCGAAATCCAAACCCCTCCCTTTAGTGCCTCTCAATCTGAATTAATAAACAACTTCTCACCTAGCATTGAGTTTAAGCTAATTGATAGTGAGTTAAGAGAAGATATTCCTGATTATAGAAAAGCTGAAGGAATGACTTTCCAGTATTATAAAGCCTATATAAAAAAACAAGATTAACCCTCTCTATAACTCGAATGAAAATCCTCATTCTAAACTAGTTTCCAGTTCTTAATAAAATCAATTAAAAGCTTCTTCATAACTTAATTATTTAACCTTATTAAAAATATAAAAATTCACTAATTTCTTAAAACAATGTTTGATATAAATATAAATTAATTATTTAATTTATTTGTTAATATTTAACAAGATATTATATATATTTTTTAACAAGTAATAACTAAATGAAAATTTTAATAAATAATATCAGACTCATTGTTCTAGTTTTATTTACTTTAGTATTAATAGGATGTACAAGCAATTCTGATCAGACAAAAAATATCGAAGATAAACTACCCCAAAATACTAAAGTAGTAAAAAACTTTGATGAATTAACTGAATTAGTACAAACAAATGAATACAACTTTACTGTATATTACTATATCCATAAAGACTACTCAGATAAAACACTTATAGAAGAACATGAAGGTATTGTTACAAAAGATAATATAAATCAAACAGTAAAAAACCTATACATTCATAAATTTAGTAACGCATCAAGTATAGATAAAGATAATATTACATTCTCAGGAGAAAATGGACTAAATGCAGGCCCTGCTAAAATCTCATATATACACCATTTTAATTACAATATTAAACCATCTGGTAAAGTTATAATTTACGGTTCTGATGAAACTAGATTACCAACTGAAGGTATAGATGAGACAAATCATAAATATAGCCTAGTAGGATCTTTAAATAAATCTGTCTTTGTAGCTTATAAAAGACTGTTGAATTAATATCCCAAATTGTTAGATATATTTTGTAAAATACAGATGTTACAGATATTAGTATTTTA